>JAGWRQ010000093.1 GCA_028869615.1 Candidatus Methylomirabilota bacterium
CGATTGCTGGTAGTCCTTCTGCCCGAAGTAGGCCCGGTGCGGCCTGACGAGATTGAACAGCTTCGTGACAACCGTCGCCACGCCACGGAAGTACCCCGGGCGGGAGGGGCCGCACAACCCCTCAGTAAGCTCGGCGACGTCGACGTATGTCTGGAAGCCCTTCGGATAGATCGCCTCTGCGGACGGCGTGAACACCAGATCGGCTCCCGCCCTCTCCGCCTGGGCCAGATCGCTCTGTAACTCCCGCGGATAGCTGTCGAAATCCTCGCCCCGTCCGAACTGGATCGGATTCACAAAGATGCTGACAACGACAACATCGTTGTCCGCGCGCGCTCTGTGCATGAGCGACAAGTGGCCCTCGTGAAAGGCGCCCATCGTGGGCACGAGCCCGATGGTCTTCCCTTCGCGCCGAAGCGACTCACACCGGCGCTGGATCGCGGACGGATCGCAAATGGTCTGCACAGTCGTTCACAGCTCCAGCAACGCCTGCTCGGTCTCCTGGTCGATCGAGAATGTGTGTGCGGCTTCAGGGAACCGGCATTCGACCACGTCCTGCCGGAAGCGGCTCACCGCATCGCTGATCACCCCGGAGAGATCCGCATACTGCTTCGTGAACCTCGGGACGAAACGATCGAACAGCCCGAGCAGATCATGGAGCACCAGGACCTGACCGTCGCAGTCCGGCCCGGCGCCGATCCCAATGGTGGGCACCGTCAACCTGCTGGTGATAATCCTGGCGAGTGCGCCGGGAATCGCCTCGAGCACGATCGCGAAGGCCCCCGCTTTCTCAAGCGCCAACGCATCTTCAAGGATGCGGCGGGCGGCATCGAGCCCCCTCCCCTGGACCTTCAACCCTTCCTGTAATACCGCCGTTTGCGGGGTCAGCCCGACGTGACCCATGACCGGAATCCCCGCGTCCACTATCGCCCTCACGCAGGGGAGCGACGGCCACCCACGCTCGACCTTCACGGCATGAGCCAGGCCCTCTTTGATGAAGCGCCCGGCGTTTCTGATCGCGTCCGCCGGTTCAGCCTCATACGACATGAACGGCATGTCGGCGATCACCATGGATCGCTTGACTGCGCGGGTCACCGCCTTGGTCATCATGAGCATCTCGTCCATGGTGACCGGGATCGTGGTCTCATACCCCAAGACGGTCATCCCCCCGGAGTCACCCACCAGGATCAGGTCGATCCCAGCGCGATCAACAAGCAGCGCCATCGGGTAGTCGTACGCCGTCAGCATGGTGATCTTCCGCCCCTCGCGCTTCATTTGCTGCAGGGTGACCGTCCTGACCGTCTGACTGATCATGATCGATCCCTCCTTTCACGTTCGCAACGCACCGGATACAAGAAGCGCTTAGCTTTCAGCAAGAACACGAGAACGAGAGGAACTACCCCATTTGCCTGGAGGCTGGGTTGGGCATCACCTGCGGTATTTCCTTGCTTTGCTGACTGCTGATCGCTGAGAGCTGAACGCTTACCGCGTCTCGGTCATTACTTGCGGGATCCAAGCGGCACATAGTAGTGGGTACCAAGCCGTACCATCTCGATCTGTTTGACCAGATCTTCAAAATCCTCCTTGTGCTTGACGAAGTCGATCTCGTTGGTATTGACGACCAGCAGCGGCGTCGTTGAGTAGTGAAAGAAAAAATGGTTGTAGGCGGCATTCACGTCTTCCAGGTAGGACCGCTCCAGTTCCCGCTCGGAGGCCCTCGCCCGCGATTGAATCCGTCGGACCAGGACATCGGTGCTGGCTTGCAGATACAGCACGAGGTCGGGTTTGACGACATGCGTCTCCAGAAGCGGCTGCAACCGCTCGTAGAGGGCCAGCTCATTGTCGTCAAGCGTCAGATACGCGAAGATCTTATCCTTGACAAACAGATAGTCGCTTACCAGCGACTGTTTGAAGAGATCAAATTGAGCAAGTTCCTGCTGTTGGCGGAACCTGTTCAACAGGTAATAGAGCTGGGTCTGAAAGGCATACCGACGCATGTCGGTATAGAATTGAGCGATAAAAGGGTTCGCATCGGGACCCTCCAACAACGTTCTGGCCTGCAGCCGCTCCGCGAGCAGTTCGGCCAGGCTCGTCTTGCCGACACCGATCGGGCCTTCGACCACAATGTAACGAGGTTTGAGCGCGCGGCCTATCACCTACTCATTCTCCCCTGACCCTATACAGGCCTGACCGCCGGCGCCAACAGCCGGACCGGCGAGGGATCGTCGAGACGATCGAGCAACTGTCGCATCGTGACCCCAAAGACAGGATGGCGAAGATCCGGATCAAGTTCACAGAGTGGAATCAGGACAAAACGTCGCTGATGCAGTCGCGGGTGGGGGAGGATAAGGTCCGGCTGTTCCATAATCTGTGAACCCATAAGCAACAGGTCGAGATCGATGCTTCGATCTACGCCTCGCGCCCGCTCCGCCGCACGGTCCATGCGCTGTTCGATCCGCTGCAGTTCGAACAGCAGCGCTCCCGGAGTAAGCTCCGTCCGTACCGAGACTACTCCGTTAACAAACCAGCCACCAGAGGCGGGAGGGACCGGCGCAGTCTCATAGAGTGACGAGGCGCGTATCACCGTAACCTCCGCAATCTCCGCCACGGCCCTGATAGCCTCTTGACAGCGCCCGATTCGGTCGCCCAGATTGGATCCGATCCCGATATACGCGCGGTCGCTCATGATCTAGGGGCTAGGGTATAGGGGACAGGGGATATAAGAACACTGGTTCACCTTCTGAAACTATTCGGGCTTGAGATGCGAGGCGGTAATCCGCTCTACCGCCTCCTTGATTCTGGAGACATCCACTGTCAGGGCCGCTCGAATGTACCCTTCACCGGCCCGACCGAACCCTGTCCCTGGGGTCATGACGATGCCGACCTCGGAAAGCAACGCAGAGGCGAAAGAAGCGGAGGTATGCCCCTTCGGGACACCGATCCAGACGTAGAAGGTCGCTTGAGGTTTTTCCACCGCGAACCCGAGCGTCGACAGGCCATCCACGAGCGCATCGCGTCGCTCTTTGTAGACGGCTCGCATCGCCTCCACACACTCCTGCGGGCCGTTGAGCGCCGCGATGGCAGCCTCCTGCACCGCCTGGAAGACTCCCGAGTCCAGGTTCGTCTTGATCCGACCGAGGCCGGAGAGCACCTCACGGCACCCGACCGCAAATCCGACCCGCCACCCGGTCATGTTGTACGTCTTGGAAAGCGAATGGTACTCGATGGCGACGTCCTTTGCCCCCTCCACCGCGAGGAGGCTCTCCGGGAGGTATCCGTCGTACGCCATCTCAGAATAGGCTGCGTCGTGACACAGAATCAGCCGGTGCCTGCGCGCGAAGGCGACCGCCTCCGCAAAAAAGGCCTTGGGCGCCACAGCGGCTGTCGGGTTATTGGGGTAGTTCAGGAACAGGATCCGAGCCTTCTTCAGCACCTCCGACGGGATCGCATCAAGGTCCGGAAGGAACGACCGCTGCCGCGTGAGCGGCATGAAGTACGGGACCCCGTCCGCAAAGACGGTTCCTGCCTGATAGACCGGATAGCCGGGATCGGGAACCAGGACGACGTCGCCCGGATCGACAAACGCCAGGGGGATGTGGCCGATCCCCTCTTTCGAGCCGATGAGGCTCAGGACCTCGGTCTCCGGATCAAGCGTCACGCCGAATCGTTTACTGTACCAGTCGGCCACCGCCTGTCGGAAGCTCAGCATCCCCTCGTATGAAGGGTACTGGTGGTTCCGTGGGTCGGCCGACGCCTCCTGCATCCGCGCGATGATGTGCGACGGTGTCGGCAGGTCCGGGTCGCCGATTCCCAGGTTGATGATGTCCATCCCGCGACGGATCGCGTCCTGCTTCAAGCGGTCGATCTCAGCAAAGAGATACGGAGGCAGCTTCGACAGCCGCTGTGCCACGCTAAAAGGATTCCCCATGCCTGTCTTCTCCTCTTGGATTCGCTATCAGCCGTCAGCTTTCCGCAACAACCGTGTTGTTCAGACGGCCGATCCCTTCCACCTCGATCTCGATCGTATCGCCGGGCCGCATCGGACCGATCCCCGAAGGGGTACCGGTAGTAATGACATCGCCCGGGTAGAGGGTCATGACCGTGGAGACAAAATGAATCAGGTACGGCACCTCAAAGATCAGGTTATTAATATTCGACTCCTGTCGGATCACTCCGTTGAGGAACGCCCGGATTGTGGCGTCGGAAAGGTCCAGGTCGGTCTCGACCCAAGGACCGAACGGCGCAAAGGTGTCGAACGATTTTGATCGGGTCCATTGTCCGTCCTTGCGCTGTAGGTCTCTGGCCGTCACATCGTTACAGCAGACATACCCCAGAATGTAGCGATGCGCCCTCTCGACCGGCACGGCCCTCGCAGTCCGCTTCACGACGATCCCCAGTTCTGCCTCATAATCCAGCCGACCGCACGACTTCGGATAGATAATCCGGCCACGATGAGGGAGCGTCGCGCTCGACGGCTTCAAGAAGATAATCGGCTCCTCCGGGGCTTCAAGCTTCATCTCCTCGGCATGATCACGGTAGTTCAGGCCGACCCCAACGATCTTGGATGGCTCGGTCGGTGCGAGAAACCTGATCCGCTTCAGCGAATGCGACCGGTCCGTAACGGTAAACTTGCCGAAGATGTCGCCCTGGATCTCCCGAACGACACTGTCCTCTACGACACCGTACCGTGGTTGCTTACCGACGACGAATCGCACAATCCGCATTATTTAAGTCCATGGAACTGAAGAATCATTGTTTGGAAACGCTCCCTCGCGTCTGTCATTGCGAGGCGAAGCCGAAGCAATCTCGCCGTCTTTCAGGACAACAACGGTGAGATTGCCGCGCTCCTTTCAGTCGCTCGCAATGACCACACTGCTCCTGAGATTCATGTTCGCTCTTTTAACCCAAGCACATCCTGCATATCGTACAGGCCGGGTGGCCGACCGATAACCCAACGGGCTGCGCGCAACGCCCCGCGAGCAAAATTGTCCCGACTGTGGGCCCGGTGCGTGACCTCAATCCGCTCTCCCATGCCGTCAAAGATCACAGTATGTTCCCCGACCACGTCGCCGGCCCTCAGCGCATGGATTGCGATCTCTTCTTTGCCTCGCGCTCCGACCATACCCTTTCGACCGTAGACCACTACCTTGTCCAGCTCACGGCCCAGCGTCTCAGCGATCACCTGCGCCATCTTCAACGCGGTCCCGCTGGGGGCGTCCTTTTTGAGCCGGTGATGGGTCTCAACGATCTCAACGTCGTACTCTTCTCCCAGGACCGAGGCCACCTCAGCGAGAACCTTAAACAAGAGATTGACTCCGATACTCATGTTGGGCGACAGGACGCACGGGACAGCCGAGCCAAGTTGCTTGATCCTGCTCAGATCAGCGGTACTGAATCCCGTAGTCCCAACTACGATAGGCACCTTCGCCTGGGCGGCGACGGCCAGATGGGTCATGGTGGCCTGCGGGGCGGTAAAGTCGATCACGACCTGTCCTTCACTCACTACCGCACCCAGATCGCTGATAACCGGAACGCCCAGCTTACCGATACCCGCCATCTCACCTGCATCCTGTCCGATACTTGGACTGCTCGGTCGTTCCACCGCCCCGACCAGGGTGAAGTCTCTGGCCTCATGGATCATGGCGATAATTCGCCCGCCCATCCGCCCGGCTACACCACAGACAATGGCGCGTATCATATAACAGCCCAAGAGTAGGGTATAGGGTACAGAGTATAGGGTATAGAGATCACGAGATCAGACCGTAGGCCCGCATTGCGGCTTTGAGCCGGTTGAGGTTGGGCTCGCTCATCGGGCAGAGCGGCAGGCGAAGCTCGCCGCCAATCATCCCCAGAATCGCCATGGCAGTCTTCACTGGGATCGGGTTCGTCTCGTAGAACATCGCCTGGCAGAGCGGGAAGAGTTTGAGGTGGATCTCCCTGGCGCGCTTCCAGTCGCCGCCCAGGAAAGCATGGGTCAAGTCGGCCACGTCGCGTGGCACGATGTTGGCAACCACCGAAATCACGCCTCGCCCCCCCACCGCCAGGAGCGGCAGCGTCAGGGTGTCATCCCCCGACAGAAACGAGAGCCTGTCCCCGCACAGAACGATGTCCTGGGTCATCTGTTCCAGGTTGCCGGTCGCCTCCTTCATACCGACGATATATGGATGGTCTGCCAGCGCCGCCAGCGTCTCCGGCAGCATGTTGATCCCCGTCCGCCCCGGGATGTTGTAAAGGATCAACGGCAGTTCCGCCGCATCGGCAACGGCGCGGCAGTGCGCAATGAGACCCGCCTGTGTCGGCTTGTTGTAATACGGGAGGACCAGGAGGGCGCCATCGGCCCCGGCCTGCTTGGCGTAGCGGGTCAGATCGATCGCTTCAGCCGTGCTGTTCGAGCCGGTCCCGGCGACGACCGCTATGCGCCTGTTCGCCGCCTCGACCGTTAGCTCGATTACCCGCCTGTGCTCATCATGGCTGAGCGTCGGGGACTCTCCTGTCGTCCCGCACGGAACCAGGACATCGGTGCCGTTCTTAATATGAAACTCCACCAACTCGCGGAGGACCGGCTCGTCGATCCGTCCGCCTTTGAAGGGGGTCACCAACGCCACCATCGAACCCTGAAACATCCTCTTCATGCGATCTCCCGCCACCTTTATTTCAGCGCCTCTGCCATCAGTTCACCCTGATAGACCAGCCGGACCTCCCCCTCGAAAAAGACCTCCTGATATTCCGGCCCCTTCCCGGTAAAAGACACAGTCAGCGTCTCGCCACTCCTGACCTTGACCTGTACCGGAGAAGAGACCATTCCTAATGTAGCCGCCACCAGCGTCGAGGCGACGGTCCCCGTACCACAGGCCAGCGTCTCGTCCTCGACACCGCGTTCATAGGTCCGGATAGCCAGCGTATGCCTGTCAAGGACCGTGACAAAATCGACATTGGTTCCCGCCGGTTGAAAGGCCGGATGCAACCTGATGGTGCGTCCCAGCGTTCGGACCGGGACCGCCTCCAGGTCCGCGCAAAAGAGAACGGCGTGCGGTACCCCTGTATTGATGCTGTGGATCTCGTGCATGTCGCCATCCGCCTCGATCGATTGGTGAAGACGGATCCCCTGTGGCTGACTGGTCTGAAGCTTCACCCTGGAACCGTCTACCTCAGCTCGGATGATCCCGGCCAACGTTTCAAAAGCCATGTGGGGTCCGGCGATCCCCAGCATCTCGGCGAACCTGGCCACGCACCGGCCGCCATTGCCGCACATCTCCGCCTCGCTGCCGTCAGCGTTCAAGATTCGCATTCGGAAATCCGCCACTGAGGAAGGCTCAACCAGGATCAGCCCATCGGCTCCAACCGAGATCCGCCGCCGGCAGAGCCGCTCGGCCAGCGCTCTGGGCTCGATATCGAGCCGGCCACCGCGGTTGTCGATCATGATGAAATCGTTCCCGCTCCCGCTCATCTTCACAAAGCTCAGCTTATTCATATCGCTCTCTGAACAGCTATCAGCTCTCCGCTCATAGCTGACTGCTATCCATCAAAGATCCGGAGGAAGCCGCTCGCTACGGATCAGATCCTCGTAGCTTTCCCGCTCGCGGATCGTGAAGGTGCGATCGCCCTTCACCAGGATCTCCGGCGGCCGGGGTCGGCTATTGTAGTTCGATGACATCGTGTGGCCATAGGCGCCGGCGCTCATCACCACCAACAGCTCCCCTGACTCAGGGACCGGCATCGACCGGTCCTTGGCCAGAAAATCTCCCGACTCGCAGACAGG
>JAGWRQ010000094.1 GCA_028869615.1 Candidatus Methylomirabilota bacterium
GGGCGCTTCACGTAGCGATGGAGGCGGATCACAGCAGGAATGACAAAAATGATCGAGGGGGAGTGGATGAAGTTTGGACTGTCCTCGATCCGTTCGGCCTTTCCGGTGTACAGCAGAATGATTGCTCTTCGCGCGGTACAGACGTGGAGGGGTTCAAAGGAGTTATTCAATACCAATACTTTGTCAGTGTCCATCGAGTGGTTCTATGGGCTTAAGGCTTGCGAATCCCCCTATGGTGAAATCATCCTTAGCATACAACGGGGACCGTTGTCAACGCAAAGGAAAGAAGAGGCGACGTCAGCTTCGTACGGCTTGCTGCCTGAGAAGGTCGAGGAGGATCCCTTCCCGTA
Source organism: Candidatus Methylomirabilota bacterium (assembly GCA_028869615.1). Taxonomy (GTDB): domain Bacteria; phylum Methylomirabilota; class Methylomirabilia; order Methylomirabilales; family Methylomirabilaceae; genus Methylomirabilis. The sequence goes on from JAGWRQ010000094.1 coordinate 351, forward strand.
GACCGCTATCGCTGACGACGAACTCGTCGTAACCAAGCGCGCCCATGACCGTCAGGAGAAGGGCGGTGCCGGCTACAATCACGTCGGCTCGTCCTGGTTCCAAGAGCGGGATCTTGCTCCGTTCGACCAGCGGTCTCATCGCCAACGCATGAAGCAGTTGCCTCGTCCGAGTCATCGACAACCGGTGTCCGTTCACGTGAGTGGGACTATAGACGGTAAGCCCCAAATCTATCGCTGCGAGGGTGGTCGGGGTCCCGGCGGTGCCGATGAGCGTTGTCCCCTCGAGATCGGGCAGTTCAGCGCGAAGCCGGCCAACCCGCTCCGCGACAACCTGTTCAATAGCCTTCAACTCACTGGGGGTTGGAGGATCGCTTTTGAGATGCGCCTCGGTCAGCTTAACGACGCCCAGGCCGGTGCTCACAATCGTCTCAATCGCCTCCCCCTTGGCCAGAATGAACTCGGTGCTCCCCCCGCCGATGTCCATAACCAAGACCCGGCTCGACCCGAGGCGGAGCCCGTATCGAACGCCGAGGAGGGTGAGCCGCGCCTCCTCGTTGCCGTCGATCACCTGGATGCTGAGCCCGCTCTCCCGGAGCACTCCAGCCACAAACTCCTTGCGGTTGCTCGCCTCCCGCACCGCACTGGTGGCGACCGCCGCCACGTGCAGGGCCTTGAAATGGCGAGCCGTCTCGGCGAACCTCCTGAGGACCGCCAGACTGCGCCGCATTGGCACATCCTGGAGCAGCCGACTTGGTATCAGCCCTTCGCCGAGGCGAGCAATCGTCTGCTCTTGATGAAGGACGGTAAAGTGATCGGGACCCGCTGCCTCGGCCACAAGCAGGCGAAGGGTATTGGTGCCGATATCGATGGCCGCGTAGACCGCCATTCAGCTCTCAGTGCGGAGGATGTCTTCAGCAGCATGCAGTCGGCGAACCAGGTCGGCCTCAGGCCGCACCGTGATCGTCTTCTCCCGCGCGAGCAGTACGGCTCCCGGCGCGGCAGTCTTCGGCTTCCTCAGAAATTTCCGCAGGACGTAGTCCACCGGCACCTTGACCTCCCCACGCGCCCGGCTGTAGTAGGCGGCAAGCTGCGCCGCCTCGCACAGGGTTCGCGGTGGGGCCTGCTTACCTTTGGCCAGACGAACGAGGACATGCGAGCCACGAATGCCTTGGGCGTGAAGCCACAGATCGTGAGGCTTGGCAAGCCGCCAGGTCAGGTGATCGTTGCCCGCTCCGCTCTTACCGACCAGGATCGAGAGGCCGTCCGAGGAGCGGAAGGTGCGCGGTTCCGGCCCTTCCGATTCTCGGACGCGCGGCGCTGCCGGTCCCTGGGTCGGTCGGCGCCTCGCCACACTGGCCAAAGCAGCATCAACCCGCTGCAACTCGTCCAAGCCCTTCGCCATCCCCGCTTCCTGGATCAGTGCCCGGAGCATGGCCAGCCGCTCCGTGACCTCTTCAAGACGCCTTGTCACGATTGCCGCTCCACGTTTGGCCTTGCGGTGCAGAGCAAAGTAGCGTCGAGCGTTCTCCTCGATGGAACAGGCGGGGTCCAGATCGATTCGCAACAATGGCATTCCCGGATCAGTGTAGTCGGCAAGTTCGACCGTCTGCTGTCCACGCCGAATATTGGCCCGATTGGCAAGGAGGAGTTGACCTTTGCGGGCATGAAGCTCGCCCTCACGATAGATCGTCGCCTCCTGCCAGAGCCCAGCCAAAAGCCGCTCCGCGGCACCGATCTCACTCTGCAGGCGGCGCAGCAACCCAGCCCGAAGGGCCTGCAACCGCTCACCCTGTTCGCGGCTTGCATGGTAGGCAGCAAGCGCCCCAGCCATAGTGGAATGAGGAACCTGGTGGTCAGCCGCCACGGTGATCAGCGGAAACGCCGCGACACCGATGGGCTCCCCATCGCTCCCCATGAGCAGCCTAGGTTCGAAGGAAGCATTGGCCATCCGGCTCATGAGATCGCGAAACGACTTCCAAAGGGCGCGCGCCTGTTCGTCGAGGGAGGCAACTGTTGAGAGTCCGGAACGGGCCACCAGTTCCGTCGCCATTAATAAGCTGAACCCTGCAAAGCCGGTCGCAAGTACGCGCGCCGGCTCGACCCCTTCAGCAAGGCGTACGCGGACCAGTTCATAAAATTCCTCTTCTCCGACCGACCGAGGATCGATGCGGCTATCATCAAAGGAAGATCGATACGGCTCGCCCGGTCCCGGTGTCTTACCCCTCGTTCGTCCAGAGGCCGCGCGAAGGTGGTCGATAACCGTTCCGGCCGTTCGATCCACGAGGACAAAGTTGCTCGCCGGCCCAAGCATCTCCACATACAGGGTCATAGCTGCCTCGGGCAGCGGACCGCCGCGCATATGAATCGCCATGATCCGGTCCAACCCCACCTGCTCAACCCCCTCGATCAGCGCCTCTTTTGTCTTTGAAGCGACGAGGTCCCCAAACCTCGACGAGTGTATAGCAGGCTTGCGTGGCGGCGGGAGCAACTCGACTCTGGGCGCGCCAGGCTTGGCGGAGATCACAAGTCCGCCTGGCGCTCGTCTCCCGTGAAAGACCAGAAGCAGACTCCACCGATCGAGTTGCTGAGTGCGACTGATCGTGGCGCCCGGGAGGATGGCTTGCAGCTCCTGGATGATCGCGGCGAGGCAAAAGGCATCCATAACGCATAACTATACCCAAGACAGCTACTCGCGTAAAGCTCGGCCTGGGTCTCAGCCAAAGGAATCACACCGTCTCTTGGGCATCTCAACCTCAAAACATTCGTTTCCTCCTCGTCCTCACCCCCGGCCCAAGTCGATGATCCAGTCGGCCGTCTTCATCAGCTTCAGGTTGGCCTCGCTCCTTGGGTCTCTTGCGATTGGATTCGAGGATGAACGAAAATATGTAACAAAGAGTTGGATACACCACATTAAGCCACGATTTACAAAAATACACCGAACGTGGTATTGCAAAAATATTTAACCATCCATTATACTACATTTTCTCTTTTATGACCAACATTGGCACAAATATCGCATCTACAACAATACCGAATGTGGCCACAAACCCCTAAATATTTTGCGTACCTGGTGGCTTGAACACCCTACTCAGTGAACTTCTCGACATTACCTGAGTTAAAGGGATAAGCCTGGCAGATGCTATGAAAACATCATGAGCCGGATCACGGTCCTTATTGCTGACGATTACGCTCTTTTCCGAGAAGGGCTCCACCTGCTCCTCGCTCAGGAGAAAGGTATTCAGGTTGTCGGCCAGGCGATGGATGGCAAGCAGGCGCTGATCATGACGGAGGCGCTCCAGCCGGATATCCTCTTGCTGAGTGTCCAACTGCCGGCGGTAAATGGCCTCGATGCCCTTCCAAGGATTCGCGCAAAAAGCCCCGGGACGAAAGTTCTGATCCTGTCCGGCTATCCAGGGGACGACTTCATCGTCGAGGCCTTACAGCGTGGCGCCAAGGGGTGCTTATCGAAGACGCTGACGCGCGCCGACATCGTCAAGGCCATTCGCGTCACCCATGCCGGAGAACTCTGGGCAGAGCGCAAGGTGCTGACGCAGACACTGGAGAGCCTGCTCCAGAAAGGCAACCAATCGCCTTCCCAAGAGACGCACGAGACCCTGACCAATAGGGAGCGCGAAATCATCAAATGGGTGATGGAGGGGATGAGCAACAAAGAGATTGCCGCGCAATTGGGGATTAGCGACCATACTGTGAAGACACATTTGCGCAACATCTTCGGTAAACTGAAGGTCAACCGCCGCCTCCAACTTCTCCTGTATCGGATCGCGGACCGCACCGCCTGATCTCCTACCCTCCTTCTCTCCTGCCATCACGTTTTTCCCCGTCGAGTCTACTCTGTCGATAGATCAGCAAAAGAGCTACGCCTTTTTTCCTTACGAAATACCTCCAATGGGCGATTGTGCGAGATGATGGCGCCAGGTAAATTTCGCGCATGCAAAACCGTCTTATTTCCCCCATCCGTGTCGTCGTTGCGGAAGATGATTCCGCGTATCGGGAGCTGCTGTGCGAACAACTCCGACTCACTCCAGACCTGGACGTCATCGGGGAGGCGCAGGATGGCCGGGAGGCGGTTGCGGCGGTAGGAAGGCTGAAACCCGACGTATTGACCCTTGACCTGGACCTTCCGGGGATGAACGGTCTGGATGTTCTTTACGTAACCCGCTGGTGTAGCCCGGACACGAAGGTGATCATCATCTCGGGCCGCGACGAGGAGTCGATCATTCAGGAGGCCCTCAGACAGGGTGCAAAAGGCTATGTCGTGAAGGGTGATGGGACCGATCTGAAGAAGACGATCAGGGTGGTACATGACGGCGAGGTGTGGGCACGGCGCCAAGTCCTGACCGCGATCATCGCGGAGATGGGTAACGCCGGTCAACCCGCCCCACCCTACGACGGAGGGTAAAGGTGCGCTCGTCCTGGTGCAGTGTTCGACACATGGATCGGAGGGGGATGGGAGCCTGGAGCGGAGAGGGGGAATGCCTTCGATAGTTGATAAGCAAAAGGCGTCCGTGGCACCTCGCTATACTTAAAGCATCCGCCTGAGAAACTGACCGGTGTATGAAGTCGGATGCTCAGCTACCTCCTCCGGCTGTCCTGCCACAACGACCTGCCCTCCATCATCCCCGCCCTCCGGGCCCAGGTCAATAATCCAGTCAGCCGTCTTGATCACCTCCAGGTTGTGCTCAATCACCAGAACGGTGTTGCCGACATCGGTCAGGCGGTGCAAAACCTCCAGGAGCTGGCGGATATCATGGAAGTGCAGCCCGGTGGTCGGCTCATCCAGAATATACAAGGTTTGGCCGGTCCCCCGTTTGCTGAGTTCCCGCGACAGCTTGACCCGCTGCGCCTCACCGCCCGAGAGCGTCGTGGCCGACTGGCCCAGTTTGATGTAGCCCAGACCCACGTCAAAAAGGGTCTGGAGTTTCTCCTTGATCTTAGGGACGGGCTGGAAGAAAGCCAGCGCCTCTTGTACAGTCATGTCCAATACATCGGCGATGCTTTTGCTCTTATAGACGATCTCCAGCGTCTCCCGGTCATAGCGAGCCCCCTTGCAGACCTCGCAGGTAACGTGGACATCGGGGAGAAAGTGCATCTCGATCTGGATCAGCCCGTCGCCCTGGCAGGCCTCACATCGGCCGCCCTTGACATTGAAGCTGAAACGGCCAGGCTTGTAGCCCCGGATACGCGATTCCGGAACCAGCGCATATAGCTCCCTGATAAAACTAAATACTCCCGTATAGGTGGCAGGGTTGCTGCGTGGGGTGCGGCCGATGGGTGACTGATCGATGTCGATTACCTTGTCGATATACTCGGCGCCAAGAATCTTGTCGTGCGCTCCAGGTCGCTCCCGGGAGCCGTAGAGTTGGCGATCGAGCGCCCGCCGCAGGATCTCGTTCACCAGGGTGCTCTTCCCGGAACCGGACACGCCGGTCACGCAGGTCAATACCCCCAGAGGGATCTCCACCTCGATATTCTTGAGGTTATGTTCTCGCGCCCCAACGATGGTGAGGACGAGACCGTTCCCTCGCCGTCGAAGGGCAGGAACAGGAATTGTCAGGCGTCCCGACAGGTACTGACCGGTCAGCGAACTCTTATGCCGGATGATGTCACGGGGGCTGCCGCACGCGACGACTCGCCCACCAGAAACCCCTGCCCCTGGACCCAGGTCGATGACGTAGTCGGCATCGCGGATCGTCTCCTCGTCGTGCTCGACGACCAGGACTGTGTTCCCTAGATCGCGGAGCCGCTTCAGGGTATTCAGGAGGCGGACATTGTCCCGTTGATGCAAGCCGATGCTGGGCTCGTCCAGGATGTACAGGACACCGACCAGTGAGCTGCCGATCTGAGTCGCCAAACGGATCCGCTGTGCCTCCCCGCCGGCCAGGGTGGCCGCGGTCCGGTCCAGGGTCAGGTAGTCGAGACCGACGTTCACGAGGAACGTCAGACGCTCCCGCAACTCCTTCAAGATGCGGCGGGCGATCTCGCGATCTTTCTCGCTGAGCTGGAGGTCCTGGAAGAACTGAAGCCCCGCCTTGACCGAATAACGCGTCACTTCCGCGATCGACTTGCCGTCTATCTTGATGGCCAACGACTCCCGCCGCAGGCGCGCCCCGTGACACGTCGGGCATGGGCGGATACTGGCCAACCGCTTGACGTAGTTCTCAATCTCCTCCCGCACCTTGGAGGAAGAGGTCTCCTTATAGCGTCGGTCCAGATAGTGAATGTTCGGACCCCCGTGCCACGGCTCCAGAATACCTGGCAGATCATCCATTCGCCCGTCCAGCTTCGTGCCTAAGCCGTCGCACGTGGGACAGGCGCCGTGCGGATTATTGAAGGAGAAGATGCGAGGGCTGATTTCAGGATAGCTGACGCCACAGTCGATGCAGGCCAGGCGCTCGGAGAAGATCAGATCCTTCGACGGCTCGAGGAGGTTGACGACTACAATCCCCTCGCTGAGTTGGAGCGCCGTCTCGAGTGAATCGGCCAACCGTTTTCGAATGTCGGCCTTTAGGATGAGCCGATCCACCACGACCTCGATGGTGTGCTTCTTATTTTTGTCCAGCTCGATCGATTCTTCCAACTCCCGAAGCTTGCCGTCAACGCGGACGCGGACGAACCCCTGCCGGCGCAGATCAGTGAAGACCTGGCGGTACTCCCCCTTCCGCCCTCGCACGACCGGGGCCAGGACCTGGAACTTGCTGCCATCCGGCAGCGCCAGCACCTGATCCACGATCTGCTGTACCGTCTGGGATGCGATCGGCTTGCCGCAGGCGTAACAGTGCGGCTTCCCTACGCGGGCAAACAGGAGGCGGAGGTAGTCGTAGATCTCCGTCACTGTCGCGACGGTCGAACGAGGGTTTTTGCTGGTGGTCTTTTGTTCGATGGAGATCGCCGGCGACAGCCCCTCGATCAGGTCCACGTCCGGTTTGTCCATCTGTTCCAGAAATTGGCGGGCATAAGTGGACAGCGACTCGACGTAGCGACGCTGCCCCTCGGCGTAGATGGTGTCGAAGGCCAGCGACGACTTCCCGGAGCCGGAGACACCGGTAATGACTACCAGCTTGTCCCGAGGGATCTCCAGGTCGATCGACTGCAGGTTGTGCTCTCGCGCGCCCCGAATCAGAATCTTGTCGCTTGCCATAACGTGACCAACTCCTACAGATTGTTCAGGCCCGAAAAGAGGTTCATGAGAGGATTCCGGAAGAAGCCGAATTTTCATTATATAATCAATTTTTGTAACCTGGCAAGGTGACAGAGCAAAAGGCTCTTTCCGCCCACATTTTCATTGACAGAGAACGGCCGCCGTTGCCATTATACAGCGGGCCGAAGTGGTGGAACTGGTAGACACGCCGTCTTGAGGGGGCGG
>JAGWRQ010000277.1 GCA_028869615.1 Candidatus Methylomirabilota bacterium
ACCGCAGACCGGGAAGTGTCATCAGCAGCAACACCTCCGGGATCCCGATCCGGCGCCTCGTCGAGGGGCGGTCCGCCGACTTTCGCCGACACTTTCTGGGCACGCACTTCTTTAACCCGCCGCGCTATATGAAGCTCCTGGAACTGATCCCCGGCCCCGAAACCTTGCCCGAGGTGATGCAGCGACTGGCCGCCTTCGGGGAGCGAAAGCTGGGCAAGGGGATCGTCTTCGCGAAGGACACCCCAAACTTTATCGCCAACCGGATCGCCGCCTTCGGCCTCTTCACCGCCATGCGCCTCATGGTTGAGGGTAACTATTCGATCGAGGAAGTAGACCGGCTCACCGGTACCACCATTGGCCGCCCCAAGACCGCTACCTTTCGGACGGCTGATCTCGTCGGCCTCGATACCGTTGTGCACCTCGCCACCAATATCGCTGGGGCTCTCTCGGACGATCACGAGCGGCTGGCCTATACCATTCCACCCTTCCTCCTGGAGCTGGTGAAGCGCGGCTGGTTGGGCGAGAAGGCCGGACAGGGATTCTACAAGCGGGTCAAAGGAACCAATGGAAGCGATATCCTGGTTCTCGATTACAACACGATGGAATACCGGCAGCAGCGGCCGGTAGCTTTCCCCTCACTCGACATGGCCCAGGGAATCGAGGACCCCGTGGAGCGACTCCGAACGCTTGCCTATGCCGATGACCGCGCCGGTCGTTACGTGTGGCAGCTCTTACGGGAAACCCTGCTCTACGCAGCGGCTCGGATCCCTGAGGTCGCCGATGACATCATCAGCGTGGACCAAGCCATGAAGTGGGGCTTCGGCTGGGAACTGGGGCCGTTCGAGCTCTGGGACGCGCTGGGGGTGAAGAAGGCAAGCGCCCGGATGGCGCACGAAGGGGAGGCGCTTCCCTCACTGGTGACCGCGTTGCTTCAGAGTGGTGCCGAGAGCTTCTACCGCCGGGAGGCGGGACGGCAGTACGCCTTTGACCTCGGGGCAACCAAACAGGTTGAGAGCCCCGAGCGGCCTGGGATCATTCATCTTCGGACGTTGTACGAGCGGCAACAGGTGGTCGCTCGCAATCCCGGCGCGTCGCTTCTCGACCTGGGAGATGGGATCGCCTGCCTGCAGTTTCATTCCAAGAACAACGCCGTCGGCCCCGATATCCTCCAGATGATGCGGACCAGCCTGCAGTATTGTGCCGAGCGATTCGACGCCCTGGTGATCGGGAACCAGGGCAGACACTTCTGTGTCGGCGCAAATCTGATGGCCCTCCTCTTTGAGGCCCAGGAGGAAAGCTGGGACGACATCGAGCTGATGATTCGGGCCTTTCAGGGCGCCAACATGGCGCTCAAGCTTTCCGAGAAGCCGGTGGTCGCGGCCCCATTTTCGATGACGCTCGGGGGCGGATGCGAGATCTGTCTGCACGCCGCAAGGATCCGCGCTGCTGCCGAAACCTACATCGGGCTGGTGGAGGTGGGCGTCGGGTTGATCCCGGCCGCAGGAGG
>JAGWRQ010000278.1 GCA_028869615.1 Candidatus Methylomirabilota bacterium
TGACGCCCTCGGCGTTCGTCCAGGATCATCGTGAGCATCATGAGCGACACGCCGACGGTGATGCCGGAGTCCGCGACGTTGAACGCGGGCCAGTGATATTGGTAGTAGTGGACATCGATGAAGTCCACGACCATGCCGATTCTCAGCCGATCCACCAGATTGCCGACAGCGCCACCAAGGATCAGGCTCAACCCAAGCGAGGCCAGCGGATGATCGTCAACTCTGCGATGTCGATAGTACAGGATGAACCCGATAGCCAGGAGGGAGATGCCGATGAAGAAAGGGTTGCGAACTCCTGCGGCCTGGGCGGCCAGGAAGCCGAATGCCGCGCCGGGGTTCATGACATGGACGATCGCGAACAGATCGGGGATAAGGGGGATGCTGTGACCGAGGGGGATCGTGGCCTGGATCAACAGCTTTGAGACTTGATCGAGGACGATAACGGTGAGCGCAATAACGTAGAAACGCAACCCGCTACCCTAGCCCCTATACCCTATCTCGTCAAGGACGCCGGCGCAGCGGCCGCAGACATCCGGATAAGGGATAGATCGGCCCACACTTGTACTGTAGGTCCAACAGCGGGCGCACTTGACCCCCTCTGCTCGCCCTACCCGCACCTCAATCCTTTTTCCGGCCGCCTCCGCCCCTGCCAGACCCCCTACGCTGACGGCCGAGACGATAAACAGCATCGGTAGATCGGTTTCGTACTGGGTGAGGATCGGCAGCAAGGTGGGCTCGGCCAGCAGGTCAACTCGCGCCTCCAGTGATGTCCCGATCAGCTTGGCTTTGCGAGCGGCTTCGAGGGCTTTCAGTACCTCATCCCGAACTGACAGCAGGACGTCCCAGCGGGCTTCAAGGGCTTCGTCCAGGAGATCGGACCGGGCGGGCGGGAATTCGGCGAGGTGCACGCTCTCCACCTCGCCGCCCTTCTTTGGCATCAACTGCCAGACTTCATCGGCGGTGAAGGAGAGGACCGGCGCCATGAGCCTGACGAGCGCGTCAAGGATCTGATACATCGAGGTTTGGGCCGCGCGTCTGGCGCGGGAGCGTGGGGCGGAGGTGTAGACCCGGTCCTTCAAGACATCCAGGTAAAAGGCCGAAAGGTCCACGGCGCAGAAGTTATGCAGGCCATGATACAGGAGGTGAAACTCATAGGTCTCGTAAGCCCGGCGCAATCGTTCGATGAGCCGCCCCAGCCGGTGCAGGATGAACCGATCGATCTCGTCGAGTTCGTTGAGCGGCAGCGCATCGTGAGCAGGCTGGAAGTCGGACAGATTGCCGAGCAGATAGCGACAGGTGTTCCGGATGCGCCGATACCCTTCAGCCAACCGCTTCAAGATCTCCTCGGAGATCCGGATATCGTCGCGGTAGTCCTCAGCCGCCACCCACAGGCGAAGGATCTCGGCGCCGTACCGTTCAATCACCTCCTGGGGGGCCACGACGTTGCCGAGGGACTTGGACATCTTCTTGCCTTCCCCGTCCACCACGAAGCCGTGGGTCAG
>JAGWRQ010000095.1 GCA_028869615.1 Candidatus Methylomirabilota bacterium
AGACTCGTATCCCGCGAAGCGGTTGCTCCTTCTCGAACCGCTCCTCAATCATCTGAAGGACCGGCATCGATCCTCGCGCCCATTCAATGCGAAGGAGCCCCTTATCCGCGAGCCCCATATCTTTGACGTCGTGATCCACGATCCCTCCCTAAATGCAGCGATCAGCGGTCAGCCATCAGCTCTCAGCTAAGAGCGTGTTTTGCTGAATGCTGATAGCTAACTGCTAGTTTATGCTCCCAGTCTGCCCGCCTCTTTTTTCAGCCCCTCGGCCTTGTCGGTCCGCTCCCACGTGAAATCGGGTTCCGTGCGGCCGAAGTGACCATACGCAGCCGTCTGTTTGAAGATTGGGCGTCGAAGGTCGAGCGCCTTGATCATCCCGGCCGGGGTCAGCTCAAAGTGCGTGCGGACCAGCTTCATCATCTCCTCATCCGGAATGATGCCTGTGCCCTTCGTATCTACCAGCACCGACACCGGGTCGGCGACGCCGATCGCGTAGGCCAGTTGAACCTCGCATTTCTTCGCCAGGTCGGCCGCCACGAAATTCTTTGCAATATACCTGGCATTGTACGCCCCAGATCGATCGACCTTCGTCGGATCCTTCCCGGAGAAGGCGCCGCCTCCGTGGCTCCCAACACCGCCATAGGTATCCGCGATCAACTTCCGGCCGGTCAGCCCCGTGTCGCCGTGTGGACCGCCGATTACAAAGCGGCCGGTAGGATTGATGTGATAGGTAATCGAGTCTAAGTCCACCAACTCCTTGGGAAGAATCGGAAGAATCACCTGCTCAATGACATCTTCCCGGATCTGCTTTAACGGAACCTCCGCGCTGTGCTGGGTAGAGATGACGACCGTATCGATCCGATTCGGCTTCCCATCGACGTATTCGACCGTCACCTGCGATTTGCCATCCGGTCGAAGGTAATCCAGAATCTCCGTGCGCCGGACCTCGGCCAGGCGTCTGGCCAGCTTGTGGGCCAGCATGATCGGCATCGGCATCAGTTCGGGTGTCTCATCGCTGGCATATCCGAACATTAACCCCTGATCCCCCGCCCCCTGGATATCCACCCCCAACGCGATGTCAGGGGACTGCTCTTGGATGGCGTTGATCACACCGCAGGTCTCGTAATCAAAGCCATATTTCGCCCTCGTATAGCCGATGTCCCTGATCGTCTCGCGGACCACCTTCGGGATATCCACATAACACTTGGTGCTGATCTCCCCGGCCACAAAGGCTAAACCAGTTGTGACCAGTGTTTCGCAGGCCACTCGGCCGTAGGGGTCCTGCGCAAAGATGGCGTCAAGGACGGCATCAGAGATCTGGTCGGCGATCTTGTCGGGGTGACCTTCCGTCACCGATTCCGACGTGAATAGGTACAGCTTGGGCATGAATCGGTCCTCCTCCCCTTTTATAAAATCCGCTCTGTTGCTCCGACGGCGAGCCGGCGAACAGCGCCCCCTCACCTTCGACGGGTCACTGTAACATACCTCTCCTGCTTGTCAAGAAAAAGCCACCGCCCGGCGCCCTTACTCCACAGACGGCCCTCGCCTCTCAACGAACTCCTCCCATCGACCCTGGGCCTTGAGAATCAGATCGATCACCTCCCGGACCGCGCCGCGGCCACCGGCCTGCATCGTTACATAGGCGACCTTCGTTCTCACCTCCGGGTCGGCGTCAGCCGGCGCCGCGGAGAGACCGGCCCGACCGAGCAACGGCAGATCGTTCAGATCGTCACCGACATACGCCACCGCCGCATCGGTCAGGTCATACCGCTGAAGGAGCATCTCGTACACGTCGAGCTTATTCAAGGCCCCTTGGTGGATCTCCGTAATACCTAATTCCTTCGCGCGGTGGGCAACCGCCCCCGACGCGCGTCCCGTCAGGATCGCCGTTAGCAACCCCGCCTGCCTGGCCATACGCAGACCGAAGCCATCTTTCACGCAGAAGGCCTCGCTCTCCACCCCCTCAGCGCTGTAAAAGATCCGTCCGTCGGTGAGCACGCCATCGACGTCCATCACGATCAAACGTATCGACTTCGCCTTTTCCTGGAGCTTAAGGTTGATCGGCATAGGAGTCCACACTTGATCAAAAGATCATCATAACGGCGTCCGATTCTTCACCAGGACGAAGTCACGTCGGCGGTGTGAATAGTCCGCAAGTCGCACCAGCGGGAGGCCGCCGTGACGTTGTAGTTCCTCATACTGACTTTTGGCGAACAGACCGAAGACCTGTCTGTCGGTAGCAAAAGCGGCGTGGACCTCCTCTGGTGTGAGGAGTTGGGGCACCGGAGAGGGTCGATCGAGATAATAAAGAATATCTTCGTGGAACCAACTATTCGGGTCATAGATCACTAGAGGGGAATCGCCCACAACCGCCCGTACCTGTTGGGCAATCGCCTTACCGGACTCGTATCTGTCAAGAGCGGGATAAAAATACTGCACGAGCCCGACGGTCAACGTCATGGCAAGCGCCAACGCGCTGAAGAATACGACCCGAGGACGCTGCCGGACCGCTGTGTACCAAACGGCCACGCATCCTATGCCGATAAGAACCGTAAAGGCCGCCGGCCATAAGTCGGAGATGTGGTATCGCATCTGAATGATCCGTGGCCCGACAAACAACGCCACGAGCGCGCCCGTGGCCAAGAAGATGGCGGTAAACCGGAGTAGGCGGGCTTCTCCGACACGGGGCGCTTCAGAGGCGCCGAAGAGATGATCCCAGTAACGCGCGATGAGCAGGGCAAAGGAAGGTATGAGCAGCACCAGGTACCGCTCGCCTTTCCCCATCGGCACGTTTAAGAACGCAAAGAAGCTGATGAACCACACGCGAAGCAATAGCTCTTCGTCACCCAGATGGTGGGAACGAGTGATCCACAGGTACCATGCCGCGCAGGGCAGAAACAGACTCCAGGGAAAAAAATCTGCAAAGATCATATAGCAATAGAACAGGACAGGCTTGTCGCTCACATAGACGCGACTCAGATTTTCGCTTATCAAAAAATGCCGGTCAAACGAACTACCCAACAGGAGATAATACGGCCCCGTGATGAGCACACAGATCGCCAGGCCGGCTATGAGGAATGGGATCTCCTTGAGGATCCTGGACCGCCGCGTGATCAGCAGGAAGGCGACGGCCCCAACCCCCGGCATCAGGATGGCCACAGGCCCCTTTAACATGGTCCCCACACTCATCGAGAGTACAGCCAGGCCGAGGTAACCGAGCCTTCGGCCGCCTCCCCGGTACGTCTGAAAGAGGGCAAAAAAGGCAAGATTAATCCAGAATCCGAACGCGGTATCGAATCTCGCCTTATGGGCGTGCCAGACGGCGGCAATTGTGGTGGTCATGATGAGGGCGGCCATCAGGCCCATCCGCCGGTGAAACAACGACCGGCCGCAATAGTAGACCAACAACATTGTCGCCAGCCCAAAGGTCGCGGCCGGGAAGCGAATGGCAAACTCATTAGTTCCCCAGACGAACTGAGAGAGCGCGATCTGCCAGAAGTGCAAGGGGGGTTTATTGAGGTAGTCCTGGCCCTCATAGACAAGGCGCAGCCAGTCCCCGATCCGGAGTATGTGACGGGTGATCGCCGCGTACCTGCCCTCGTCTCCTCTGAGGGGGGTACCTAGATGCTGGTAGTAGACGAACAGCCCCCAGATGAACAAGAGGGTGAGGACTATCCACTCCTTCTCAAGAACCCTCCCCATCACAAATCCCCTCGCACCCCCTTTTGTATAAGGGGGGACTGCTGGGCTTTCTGGGGCTGACGAAGGATTTACCTCACATCCAGGACTACACATCCCGCGCCCCATCATGTTCCTCCCGCCAGGTACCGATTCGTCACCAGGACAAAGTCCCGCTGGCGGTATGAGTGGTCTGCGAGACGCGTGAGCGGGGGGTTGCCTCGGCGCTCAAGCTCCTCGAAGCTGCTTTTGCTCAGGAGACCGAAGACCCGACGCTTAGCCTCAAACGCAACGTACACCTCATCTGGTGTCTGGAGTTCCGGCACTGGAGATGGTCGATCGAGATAATAGAGGATATCCTCACCCAACGACTGACCCGGGTGAAAAATCACCAGGGGGGAATCGCCAACAACCGCGCGAACCTGCTGGGCAATGACCTTTGCAGATTCGTATCTGGCAAGCGCGGGATAAAAGTACTGAACAAGACTGATGGTCATCACAATGGCAACCGCCACAACACTCGAAAAGATGGCTTGTGGTTGGCACCTACAGGCAGTGTAGAGCACACCGATGCACCCGAAGCCGAGAAGCAGTGCAAGGGGGATTGGCCAGGCATCATGGGGCATGAGGAATCGTAGTTGGATGAGCCGTGGCCCGACAAACAGGCCCAGCACGCTGACCAAGCCAAGAAGGAAGGCCGCGACCCTGAGCAGGCGAGCTTCTACTAACTGTAAGGTGTCTGCATCCTGCAAGAGATGATCCCAGTATCTGGCTATCAACAGGGCAAAAGGCGGGATAAGATACACAAGAAACCGCTCAGCCTTCCTTGCCGGCAGGCTCAAGAGCACGAAAAAGCCGATCGACCAGACGCGGAGCAGTAAGTCCGCTTCGTCACGATGACGGGAACCAGACCTCAAGAGGTACAGACCCGCACAAGGGAGAAAGAGGCTCCAGGGAAAGAAATCCGCAAAAATCATCAAGAGATAGAAAAACGGTGAGTCTGGCGCGTGGACGATGCGGGCCAGATTCTCGCCGACAAAAAAGTGCCGGTTAAACTCATCGCTCAACCCCAGATAATAGGGCACGGTGACGAGCAGAAAAATTGTCATGCCAGCCAGAAGGAATGGGATCTCTGCGACAACCTTGGATCGCCGCGTAAGCACTAAAAAGGCGAATGCCGCAACTGTCGGCAGCAGAAGGCCTACAGGGCCCTTCAGCATGGTTGCCACGGCCATCGACAGGAAGGCGAAACAGAGATAGCCGAGCCGACGCTCACCTCCCCGGTAAGCCAGATAGAAGGTCACGAATGCGAGATTCACCCAGAACGCAAGCTCCACATCGAATCTCGCTTGATGGGCATGCCAGGCAGCGGAAAGCGTGGTGGTCGTGATAAACGCCGCGATCATGCCAAGCCGCCGGTCGAATAGCAGCTTCCCGCTAAAGTACACCAGAAACACCATCCCGATCCCAAAGGTCGCTGATGGAAATCGAATGGCAAACTCCGTTGGTCCCCACAGTACAAGGGACAGCGCCATGAGCCAGAAATGCAGTGGAGGTTTATTGACGTAAGGACGTCCCTCGTAGACCAGTTGCAGCCAGTCCCCGGTTCGGACCATTCTTCGCGCAATCGCCGCGTACATCCCCTCATCACCTCTGAGTGGTATGCCCAGATGCGAGTAGTAGACAAAAAGTCCCCAGATGAACAGGAAGGTCAGGACCAGCCATTCTTTTTCCAGCACACCCCTTTTCATGCCACTCCAGCCCGTAGGAGATCGTGCAGATGGATGACCCCCTCCAGCTTCCCCTCGGAACCCACGATCAGCAGGGAGGTGACCGCGTGCCGCTCCATCATCTCCAGCGCCTTGGCCGCGAGGGCTTGCCTGTCGATAGCCTTGGGATGAGGAGTCATACATTCTTTAACCTGACGCTGCAGCAGATCGATCCCTTTCTGGAGCGCCCGCCGAAGGTCGCCATCGGTGAGGATCCCGATGAGAATCCCGGATTCATTCACCACAGCGGTCATCCCGAGCTTCTTTTGGGAAATCTCAGCAACGGCATCTTTCATCAGCGCTCCCTCCGCAACCACGGGGAGCTGCTCACCGACATGCATGAGGTCCTGTACCCGCCACAGCAGTTGCCGTCCCAAGCTGCCGGCCGGATGCAGGAGGGCAAAGTCTTGCTCCGTGAACCCACGCTGCTCAAGGAGAACAACGGCGAGGGCATCGCCCATGGCCAGCGCTGCCGTGGTGCTGGCGGTAGGAGCCAACTGAAGCGGGCAGGCCTCATCCGTCACGCTGACATCAATCGCCACGTCGCTCTGCCTGGCGAGCGTGGAAGCGGGATCGCCAACCAGCGCGATCAGTGTGAGGCCGAGTCGTTTGATCGCGGGGAGCAAGCCGACGAGTTCATCCGTCTCGCCGCTATTCGAGATCGCAATCACGACATCGCCCCGGACCAGCATGCCCAGATCGCCATGCCCCCCTTCGGCGGGGTGGAGAAAGAACGCAGGGGTCCCGGTGCTGGCCAGGGTGGAGGCGATCTTGGAAGCCACGAAGCCGGACTTGCCCATACCGGTCAGCACGACCCGGCCGCGGCAGTCCCGAAGGATCTCGACAGCCCGGTCAAACCGCTCATCGAGCCTCGGGATCAACGCGAGGATCGCTTCGGCCTCGATCTGCAGCACTCGCCTTCCTCGATCAGCGATCATAATATCTCAGTCCGTGTTGACGGCTGTTCGAGCATTCGCTCGACGAGGGGGAGCACCTCGTCAAGCGTGATCAACCGCATGCAGTTCTCCTCTCCTCGCCGGCACCCGCTCGGGAAACAGGGACGACAATCGATCCCTTTATAGATCGTGGCATGGCCTTGACCGGCCGGCCCCCAGACCCTCGGGTCAGCGGGGCCAAACAGACCGACCACCGGCGTGCCCATCGCCGCCGCGATATGCATCGGTCCGTTGTCATTTCCCACAAAGAGGGTAGCCTGTCGCAGCAGCGCAGCCAACTCCAACAGTCCAAGGCGCCCGACTAACGACCGGCAGCCGGTCTCCACCTGTTCCAGGATCGCCTGAGCGATTCCCTGTTCCTGATCTCCTCCCAGCAGTACCACTTTGAGCCCAAGCTTCCCCTGAATAAACTCGACGAGGCCCGCGAACCGCTCCGCCGGCCAGCTCTTGAACCACCACCGCGCCCCCGGATGCACAGCAACAAAGCGCTCGCCGGGCGCGATCGCGATGGCGGCAAGGGCGGTGCCGGCGGCCGCCTCATCGGACTTGCGAACCCTCAGCACAGGGAGCGACGGAGCAACCGGAATCCCCAGCACCTCCAGGGCCATCAGATGCTGGCGGATCATCGGGATCGGTTGCTCCTGCACCGGGACCACATGCGTGTACAGCCGCCCGCGCCAGCGACCCTCTCGATTGAAACCGACTCTGATGGCGGCTCCGGTCAGTCGGCTCAGGATCGCCGATCGATCGCCATCAGTCAGGTCCAGCACGAGATCGAAGCGGCGCCGACGCAGCGCCGCGGCGAATCGAAGCTGGCGCCGCGGCGATCGATCTCGCTCCGCGATCAGCACCTCGTCGAGGTGAGGGTTCTCCGTAACCATCGCCTCGGTGCCAAGGTTGACCAGCATCGAGAGGCGGGCCTTGGGAAACGCCGCCCTGAGCGCCGCCAGGACAGGCGTGCTGAGCAGGACGTCCCCAAGGTACCTCAGCTTGATCACCAATATCCGATCTGGTGCGACCGTGCCCAGGGTCAGCATCACCGACGTCCCACCCGGTGATATGCCTGCAGTGTCTTACGCGCAGTTTGCTCCCACGAGAACCGCTTTGCGCGATCGAACCCGCGTGCGCGAAGCATTGCGGCCAGTGCCTCATCCTCCAAAATAGCGTTCATCGCGTTAGCCAGGGCCTCAGGGTCCCGGGGATCCACCTGGAGGGCCGCCTCTCCGACAACCTCTGGGAGCGAAGATGTGTTCGAGGTGATGGTGGGGGCTCCGCACGCCATCGCCTCCAGGG
>JAGWRQ010000096.1 GCA_028869615.1 Candidatus Methylomirabilota bacterium
GGACGACCGCCATCGTCCTCGCCATGGTGGAGGACGGCGTCATCAAACGCGACCTGGCCCTCGAAGACCCCGTCCGGGCCATCAAGGAGATCTCCCACGACATCACCTGCCGCCGCCGCGTCCGGCTGAAGCGCGGCAAGGAGTTCTCGGCCGTCGAGATCCAGCGCGAGTACCTGGATCTCGCCCTCGAGTACTACCAGGGTCGAGAGCGGTCGCCCCAAGTGGCCGACCTCCTGGAGAAATGGCAGTACGTCCTGGACAAGCTCGCGGAGGACCCGATGAGCCTGCACCGCGAACTGGACTGGGTCATCAAGCATGGGCTCATCACCTCCTACATCAACCGCAAGGGCTGCTCCTTCGACGACCAGCGCGTCTTCATGCTGGACCTGCAGTATCATGACATCAAGCGGACCCGCGGACTGTACTACCTCATGCTGCAGGACGGCCTGATCGATCGGGTGATTACAGAGGACGAGATCGAGACGGCCATGACGACGCCGCCGCAGACGACCCGGGCCAAGGTGCGAAGCGACTTCATCAAGTACGCGAATGAGAAAAACAAGTCGTACGATGTGGGCTGGAGCTACCTGAAGCTGAATGACCGGTATCAGCGCACCATCCTCTGTAAGGATCCGTTCAAGCCCTGGGATCCGCGCGTGGATGAGCTGATCGGTTTGTCGTAGGTGTAGGGGCGGGTTTGAAGCCTGCCCTCAACGTCGGCGTAAGGATGGAGGGGTCGAGCATCACTGAGGAGATAGCCGTACGGACGGTGACGCAAATAGAGAAGAGGGGTGGCGCGGTCGCCATCCCTCCTATTTTTGCGCCCCTGAGGCGGGCGTGGCCTTTGAAAGGAGTGATCGAGTGAAGATCGAGATCAGGGCACAGGATCTGCTGTCCTATGAAGGCGATGCGCTGATCGTGAATCTCTTCGAGGGGGTGGAGCGCCCCGGCGGGTCGACCGGGGCAGTAGACCGGGCGCTCGGCGGGTCGATTACTGCTGCCATCCGCCGGAGAGAGTTTACAGGTAAACTACATGAGCGGCTCCTGCTCCACACTGTTGGGCAGCTTCTGGTGGCCAGGGTTCTGGTGATCGGCCTGGGCAAGCAGGAGGAGTTTACGCTCGATCGGGTCCGCTCGGCCTCAGCGGAGGCGATGCGCCATTTGCGGGGGGTAGGGGCGAAGACAGTAGGATCCATTGTGCACGGCGCCGGCATTGGTGGCCTGGATGCAGACCAGGCAGCATGCGCTGTAACCGAGGGGGCATTGTTGGGCCTCTATCGGTTTGACAAATACAAGAAGCCGGACGACAACGGGAAGAAGGTCGTCCGTACGCTGACGCTGCTGGAGCGCGACAAAGCCAGGGTGGCCACCATGAAGAAGGGGGTGCGTCGCGGCCGAATCCTGGCCGAGGCTGTGAGTTTTGCCCGCGACCTGGTGAATGAGCCGGCGAATACCCTCACGCCCTCGGAACTGGCGGTACGGGCCAAGAAGATGGCGAGCGGGTGTGGTCTCAGCATCAAGATCCTTGAGCGCGCCGACATGAAGAAGCTCGGCATGGGGGCATTGTTGGGAGTGGCTCAGGGCAGCCAGGAGCCGCCGAAGCTTATTGAGGTGAGCTACAAGGGGCGAAAAGGGAAAGGGACTGGTCCACGCCTCGGATTGGTGGGCAAGGGGGTGACCTTTGATTCAGGCGGAATCTCCATTAAGCCGAGCGAGGGGATGGAGGCGATGAAGGGCGATATGGCCGGCGGAGCGGCGGTCCTCGCGGCCATCAAAGGGATCGCGGAGCTCAAGCTGCCGGTGGATGTGACGGTCCTTGTGCCGGCGACCGAGAACCTGCCCAGCGGGACAGCCCAGCATCCCGGCGACATCGTCAAAGCCATGAACGGAAAGACGATCGAGGTGATCAATACCGATGCTGAAGGACGACTGATCCTGGCTGATGCCTTATGCTATGCTTGCGAGCGGGGCCTCACGCATCTCGTCGACGTGGCGACATTGACGGGGGCCTGCATTATCGCGCTCGGGTCGGTTCGGACCGGCGCCTTTACCAATAACCCGGAGTTGATGCGGCAGGTGAAGCAGGCCAGCGAAGCCGCCTGTGAGAAGATCTGGGAACTGCCCATGGATGACGAGTACGGTGAGCAGATCAAGAGCGACTGTGCCGACATGAAGAATATCGGCGGCAAGAAGGCCGGGCCGATCACCGGCGCGAAGCTCCTGGCCAACTTTGTCGGGAAGACCCCGTGGGTTCACCTGGACATCGCGGGGACCGCCCAGGCTGAGAAGGACTCCGGATATCAGGTGAAGGGGGCGACAGGGGCTATGGTCCGTACCCTGATCTGTCTCGCGATGGGGTTCGGAGGGGTTGTGAAGAGCTGAAAAAGGAGTAATGGGTTGTAACGGGTGGTCATTATGTTACTGATCGTTACTACCCGTTACACTGCTGGACCGCTCTGGGGGATCTTAGACGGCGACGCATGTCACTGTTCGTGTGACACCCTTCAAGGTGCGGATCTTCGAGAGGACAACCGACCCGACCGTGCCGACATCTGTTGCCTCAACGCACGCAATCACGTCGTAGGGCCCGGTCACAGCATGCGCCGACTTGACCCCCTTGATCTTCTGTAACGCTTTGACGATGTTGGCCGTCTGATCCGACGCGCCTTCGATCAGGACATACGCAGTGGTTGTCATCGCGCATCCCTCCTTTTGGATGACCGGCCAGGAACAGCCGGCTATCTGATGCCTTGGTCGGTGGCTCACTCTGGTGGACGAACGATCCAGACTCGATGTATGTATACGCTATATTGCAGCGGTGGACAAGGAGAAAGATAGGCGGGGTGACTGTGCACCGATGAATCGATCAGGCAAGAGTCAACTCGCAACGTTGTCGAGTCCGACCCCTCAGGCGCGGGATAGCGCTGGTGACGACACGATTGCCAGCTTCAACTTTTTTGTCGCCTCCCTTTCCAATTTTTTCTTTTTCGCCAGTCTTAATGCCTTCAGCCTGCTGCCCCTGTATATTAAGACGCTCGGCGGGACTGAATCGCAGATCGGTTGGGTCATGGGCAGCTATAGTCTCACGGCGATTCTTGGGCAGCCGCTGGCCGGCGCTCTTGTTGACCGATTCGGGCGCAAGCGATTCCTGCTGCTGGGCTCGGCGGCGGGGATGCTGGCCGCGATCGGCTTTGCGCTCTCAACCCAACTGGATGCGCGATTCGTATTCTTTCGTATCATGCAAGGCATCGCGTACTCTACCTTCTATATTGCGAATCTGACGTTGGTGTCTGAAATGGTTCCGTCGAGCCGTCGCGGGGAAGCGGTGGGCCTTTTCGGAATCTCCGGACTCATTACGATCGCACTCTCCCCCGCCATAGGGGAGCAGGTGATCCATCACGCAGGCTATTCGACTTTCTTCTTCACTGCCGCTATCGCCGCAGCGGCCTGCCTGCTGACCAGCCTGGCGTTGCGCAATCCTTCATCGACGTCCAGAGGCACTGTCTCTTCAGGCCTCGCTTTCCTGATCCCGTCGGCGCGTATCCTCCCACCGATGCTGCTCGCGCTGGTTTTCGGTTTGGCTTCCGGGGCGGTGTTCGTATTCCTGCCGACCTACGCGACGCAGGCCGGGTTGTCGCGTATCGGCGGATTCTATGTTGCGTACAGCGTCGCTGCGATCGGTATTCGGTTGGCGTGCGGCAGGCTGTCCGATCGGTGGGGGCGTCAGCGTGTGATTCTTCCCGCCCTGCTGCTTATGGGGTCGGGCACCCTGGGTCTGATCTGGCTCGTTTCTCCAGTTGGCCTGCTGGTGGTCGGGGCGCTGACCGGAATGGCGCACGGCTTGCTTTTCCCGGCCCTGAGCGCCTATACAATAGACCTAGCGGATTCGGAGGGGCGCGGACGCTCCCTTGGCGCGTTCAGCACCGCAATGTTGCTGGGCCATGCCCTTGCGTCGTTCACATTCGGCATGATCGCGGAGCGGTTCGGTTACCGGCTGATCTATATCTTGGCGTCGGCGATTGCAATGACTACCTTTTTCGTGTTATTTCGTTTCCGAAATAGAGCTCAGATATTGCGGTAGCCCGCAGTGTCGGAAGCGTAGGCGAGCGTGATCACACTCGATATTTGCGATGTCCATGAGAGACAGGTGTCACGATGGTGCGTTTCAGCGGCCAGATAGATGGGTAGGAGTACGAGATGTGAAAGGGGGATATATGGGTTTTTTCAGCGCATTATTTGAGGGTGGCGGGAAATCCGGCAAGAGGCTCATCGAGGCGTCTAAGTCTGGAACCGCCGAAAAAGTCAAGAGCCTGTTAGCTGAAGGCGCTGACACAAACGCGGGTGATAAACATGGCTGGACCGCCCTGATGCATGCGATCTGGCATGGGCATTCCAAGATTGCAGAACTACTGCTCAAGCACGGCGCTAACGTGAACGCGAAGGATCATAACGGCTGGACCGCCCTGATGCGTGCGTCTTGGAAAGGGCATTCCGAGGTTGTAGAATGGCTGCTCAGGCACGGCGCTGACGTGAACGCGAAGGATAAAGATGGCTGGACGGTTCTGATGCATGCCGCCGGGCATGGGCATTCCGAGATCGTAGAACGGCTGCTCAGGCACGGCGCTGACGTGAACGCGAAGGATAAAGATGGCTGGACGGTTCTGATGCATGCCGCCGGGCATGGACGTTCCGGGGTAGTAGAACTGCTGCGCAAGCACGGCGCTGACGTGCACGCGAAGGATAAAGATGGCTGGACCGCCCTGATCCGCGCGGCGTGGAATGGACATTCCGGGGTGGTAGAACTGCTGCGCAAGCACGGCGCTGACGTCAATGCGAATGATCATAGTGGCGCGACCGCCCTGATCCGCGCGGCGTGGAGAGGGCATTCCGGGGTGGTGGAGCTGCTGCTTAAGCATGGCGCTGATGCGAACGCGAAGGACAACAAGGGCGGGACGGCTCTGATCTACGCGGCTGAGAGAGGGCGTTCCAGGATTGTAGGGATGCTGCTCAAGCACGGCGCTGATGTGAACGTGAAGGATCACAATCGCCAGACGGCCCGGATGCATGCGTCTTCGAATGGGCATTCCAAGGTTGCTGAACTGCTGGAGAGACACGGCGCGCGTTAACAGAAGGAGGATATATGGGTTTTCTTGGCTCATTATTTGGGGGTAGTGGGAAGGTTGGCGACAAGCTCATCGAGGCGTCTCAATCCGGGGACACCGAGAAAATCAGGAGCCTGCTGGCTGAAGGTGCCGACGTGAACACGCGAGATAGAGAGGGCTGGACAGCGTTGATGCACGCCTCCCGGCATGGGCATGCCGGGGTCGTCGAGCTGCTGCTCAATCGCGACGCCGATGTGAATGTGAGGGACAACAATGGCTGGACGGCTCTGATGCATGCCTCCTGGCATGGGCATGCCGGGGTAGCAGAGTTGCTGCTCAAGCACGGCGTTGATGTGAACGTGAGCGATCAACATAGCTGGACGGCCCTGATGTATGCGTCTGAAAAGGGGCATACCGGGGTGGCAGAGTTGCTTCTGAAGAAAGACGCTGATGTGGAGGCCAAGGCGAGTAATGGTGGGACAGCCCTGATCATCGCGTCTGCGGAAGGGCAATCCGGAATTGTCAAGCTGTTGCTCGATCGGGGCGCTAATGTGAACGCGCAGGCGAAAGACGGCAGCACAGCCCTGATTATCGCGTCCGGGAAAGGGCATTCCGAGATCGTTAAGCTGTTGCTCGATCGGGGCGCTCATGTGAACGCGCAAGATAGAGAGGGCTGGACGGCCCTGATGCGCACGGCTGCGGAAGGGCAATTCGGAATTGTCAAGCTGTTGCTCGATCGGGGCGCTAATGTGAACGCGCAGGCGAAAGACGGCAGCACAGCCATGATGCATGCCGCATGGTATGGGCGTATCAAGGTTGTGGAGCTACTTGTCAATAATGGCGCCGATGTAAATGTCAGGGACAGTAAAGGCGGGACAGCCGCATTCTACGCGTCCGGGAATGGGCATCAGAACATTGTTGAACTGCTGGAAAGCCACAGGGCGCGCTGAGAGCAAGACGGCGGTGTCACCCATGATCGTGTTTCAATGGGGCGATACGCGGACCCGCGCCGGCTCTATCTGTATGGTCTCAGGATTTAGAACGGCCGTCTCGAATCCGGCGTCCTGACACGGGTCCGGCTGCAGTCGCTTGCCGGACACGATGGACGGGTCGAGGCGTGAGAAGTGAAAGGAGGTTACATGGGGTTTTTCAGCTCATTATTTGAGGGCGATGATAAGTCTGGGAAAAGGTTCATTGAGGCGTCGAAGTCCGGAGATACTGAAAAAGTCAAGAGTCTGTTAGCCGAAGGCGCTGACGTAAATGCGAGTAATAAAGATGGCGTCACAGCCCTGATGCATGCGTCCGGGCATGGGCACGCCGAGGCTGTGGAGCTGCTGCTTGCTAACGGCGCTGAGGTGAACGCGAAGGATCATGATGGCTGGGCAGCCCTGATGCACGCATCCTGGCATGGGCATACCAACGTTGCAGAGCTGCTGCTCGCGAAAGGCGCCGATGTGAACGCGAAGGCTAATAATGGCGTGACGGCCCTGATCCGCGCGTCTGAGAAAGGGCATGCCGGAGTTGTCGGGCTGCTGCTTACTCGGGATGTTGATGTGGACGCGAAGGCGGGAGACGGCGCGACCGCCCTGATCCGCGCGGCGTGGCATGGGCATGCCGGAGTTGTCGGGCTGCTGCTTAATCATGGCGCTGATGTGAATGCGAGAGACCACAATCACGGGACCGCCCTGATCCGCGCGGCGTGGCATGGGCACGTCAGAGTTGCCGAGCTATTGCTCAATAAAGGCGCCGATGTCAACGCGAAGGATAATATGAATGGGACGGCCTGGATGTATGCGTCACGCAATAAGGCTTCTAAGATTGCTGAAATGCTGGAGAGGCATAAGGCGCTTAAAAAATAAGATGCCGGGCCTCACGTATGAGAAGGAGATGATATGGGTTTGCTGAGCTCATTATTTGGCGGTGGTGGGAAGCGTAGCAGCAAGCTCATCGAAGCGGCGAAATCTGGAGACGTCGGCAAAGTCAAGAACCTCCTGGCTGAAGGTATCGATGTGAATGCGAGGGATAGGGATGGCTGGACAGTCCTGATGCATGCGTCGTGGAATGGGCATGCTGAGATTGTAGAGCTGCTACTCAATCACGGTGTCGACGTAAACGTGCAAGATAAGAATGGCGGGACGGCTTTGATACGGGCGGCCTGGAGGGAGCACGCCAGAATTGTGGAGATGCTTCTCAATAAAGGTGCTGAGGTGGAAGTGAAGGATAAAGATAGCTTCAGCGCTCTGATGCGTGCGGCTTGGAATGGGCGTTTCGGGGTGATAGAGATGTTGTTGAATAAAGGTGCGGTTGTGGACGCGAGGGACAAATTTGGTCTAACAGCCCTCATGCGCGCGTCGTTGAATGGACATACCAGGATTGTAGAGCTCCTGCTCGATAGAGGCGCGGACGTGAACGCGCGGGATCAACATGACGGGACAGCCTTGATACAGGCCGCTGCGCATGGACATACGGGGGCGGCAGAGCTCCTGCTCAATAGAGGCGCGGACGTGAACGCGCGGGATCAACATGACAGGACAGCGCTGATACGGGCCGCTGC
>JAGWRQ010000097.1 GCA_028869615.1 Candidatus Methylomirabilota bacterium
CCGTCCCCTCAGTAATTGCAGGGGCATCTATAAATCCCGTGCCGTTCCACTCGATCCCCTCGTGCCGAGCCAGGAAGGATTGTGGGAGCAAGGCCGGTGGCTCACGATCATTCATGATAGCCCAAGCCGCCGTCCATGCGCGAGCGACGTTCCTCAGGTCATACCCACCTCCGCCGAGCGCCACCCATCGGCCGCAGAGATCTTTCAGCCGCCGGACTGCCTTGACGAATGCCCCAAGGCTGATCCCAACGTGAGAGAGGGGATCGGTCCGGTGGGCGTCGATGCCAAGTTGGGTGATCAAGATATCGGGTTGAAAAGCGTCTACAAGAGGCGGGATCACTTCATTGAAACACCAGAGGAAGATCTCGTCGTCCGTCGAAGACGGAAGGGGGACATTGACCGAGTACCCCTCCCCCTTCCCTTCACCGAGTTCGTCCACGAACCCGGTGCCAGGAAACAGGGTGCTGCCGCTCTCGTGGATTGAAAGCGTCAAGACTTGATCGGTGTCGTAAAAAGCCCACTGAACGCCATCGCCGTGGTGCGCGTCGATATCCACGTAGGCCACTCGATGCCCGCGCCGGCATAGGTCAGCGATGATCAGCGCGGCATCATTGATGTAACAAAATCCGGAGGCCCTTCCCGGTCCGGCATGGTGGAGCCCCCCGGAGATGTTAAACGCGCTCCTCACCTCACCCGATTCCACCAGGCGCATGGCGAGCAGCGAGGCGCCGGCCACCAGTGCAGACCACCGGTAGATTCCTGGCAAGATCGGGTTGTCGGGGGTACCGAGACCGTACCGGAACGCTTCCAGAGGAGCGTGACCGGCATCGGCCGCCTTGAGAACCTTCAGGTAGTCGGGCTTCAGAAAGACCAGGAGTTCGTCGTCAGTGGCGGGTTCAGGTTCGACAGATCGGGTTGAAGGAAGGGATAATAACTCGCAGCCATTGATCAGATCGTAGGTAAGCCCAAGCCGCTCATTGCGAAGAGGATGCCCCGGTCCATAGTCGAACTCCAAGAACCGCGGGGTATAGATAAACGCTGTTCTGAATCCCGAAGGCATCTGAGCGCCAAGCTGTGTGTCGGGGTCCTGAATTCCCTTGCGGGAGCCTATTAGACTCCGGCTCCGTTCTCGCCAGGCCGACGATACGCCCCGCTCTTCCCCCCTGTCTTACCGATCAGACGGATTGCGCCGATCATCATCTCCTTGTCCACCGCCTTACACATGTCGTAGACGGTCAGAGCTGCCATCGCCACGGCCGTAAGGGCTTCCATTTCTGCCCCGGTTCGTCCCGTAACCTTGATCCGTGATTCGATATCCAGACGTCCTGCTTTTTCGACCGGCGTGAACTCGACTTCGGCGCTGGAAAGGAGGAGAGGATGACAGAGTGGGATGAGGTCAGGCACCCTTTTTGCCGCCATGAGCCCGGCGAGCCTGGCAGTGGCCAGGACATCGCCCTTCGGGACCCTCCCCTTCTCGATCATGCGAAGGGTCTCGGGCTGCATGGTGACAGTGCCTCTGGCCACAGCCTCCCGCCTGGTTTCGTCTTTCCCACTGATATCGACCATGCAGGCTTGGCCACGTCGGTCGATATGAGTCAGGCGCTTCATTTTTGGGACGTAGCCGGCGTGTGGTTACGTCGGTGCTGACGCATAATCACATGCATCTGATCTTTGATTGTCAGCTTGAGCTTCTGCAGCTCCTTCCGCTTTCGCTCCTGCTCGCTCGTCAGGTAATAGATCCGGTCCAACTCGCTGATCTTCACATCGAATTCTCGGTGCTTCTCGGCCAGTCGCTGAAACTCCGGATTCTCCTCCCTGAGACGAGCAAAGAGTTGTGCTTCCGTCTCCTCCATCTTTTACCTCCTCTCGGGTGGATTGTGACCGCGGTGGCGACACCTCGCCGCTGAATGGAACTCAACGCCGAAAGACTCGCGCTGACGAGCGCCTCTCAGCATTGGCAGGCTGAACTGCTCGTACGTAAAGGCAGGCATATGTCGTGAGGAGAATTCCATTTTGATCTTAACCTACCCAACCATCGAACGAAAGTCAAGGACAAAAACCCTCAGACGCAACGGATAACATGGAGAGCCGTTGCTTTGAATGCAGCAACAACCTCGGCTCCGTCCCGCAAGCCAAGCTGCTCCCACGACTGCCGGGTGACCGTCGCCACGATCGGGATGCCGCAGTCGATCGTCACCCGGTAGGTGGAGCCGGTCGGCAGATGGCGGATTATCCTGCCGTAGAACTGATTCCGCGCGCTGGAGGTAGTCAGGGTTGCTCCGCGAGGGAACAGCGTAATCTCCTCCGGTCTGAGACAGACCAGCACGCGCTCCCCCAGTGTCAATGGCTCGGCTACCTCCACGGTCCATCCCGGAACCTCGACAGTGGTGAGCCCCTGGCTTACGGACTGCACATGGCCACGGAGGATCGTTTCAATACCGACGAAACGGGCTACCTCCTCGTTGACAGGCTCGGCAAAGACCCGCTCTGGTACGTCCATCTGCAGCACTCGACCGCCCATCATGACAGCGACTCGATTGCCGAGCAGGAGCGCCTCGTTTCGATCGTGCGTCACGAAGATGGTCGTGATCCGCCTCTTGTCGAGAATCGTCTTGAGGTCGAGCAACACCCCCTCACGAGTCGGAGGATCCAGCGCTGCGAACGGCTCATCCAGCAGGAAGACCTCCGGGGCGAGGACCAAGGCCCGCGCCAGGCTCACCCGTTGAGCCTCACCGCCGGAAAGGGTTCGAGTCCGGCGGTTGGCCAGATGCCCGATGCCAAGGGTGGCCATGCTCTCCTGAACGCGCCTGCTCACCTCGGCCGAATCGATGCGCCGCAGCCAGAGCCCGAGGGCTACGTTGTCCTCCACGGTTCCATCAGTCAGCAACGGCTCCTGAAAAATACTGGCCATGCGGCGTCGATCCATCAGCAGATTGCCATACGGCTGGACCGGCCGGCCCCCGAAGACGACGCGCCCTGCAGTGGGGCGCTCCAACAGTCCGAGGATCCGAAGCAGTGTTGATTTACCGGCCCCGTTTGGGCCGATAACAGCCAGGGTCTCACCTTCCAGGACCTCAAATGACGGCGCGTCAAGAACCAGCATACTATCATATGTTACTTTAACTTTTTCGAGGCAGAGTATCGGCCCGCTCACGGTGTCCGCCCCCGTTGCTGGATCCAGGTGAGTGTCAGGTTCACACCGAAGGTCAGGAGCAACAGCAGCAGAGACAGCGCGATCGCCATGTCAAAATTCCCCCTGCTGGTTTCCAGGACAGTGGCGGTGGTGAGCACTCGCGTCTGCCGATAGATGTTGCCGCCCACCATCATGGAGGCGCCGATCTCGGAGATGACTGCGCCGAAACCGGCCATCAGCGCAGCCAAGAGCGGCAGGCGTGCCTCTTTGAGGAGGAGGTAGACGACCTGAAGCCTCGATGCGCCAAGACCCAGAAGCTGCATGCGGAGTCGCGGGTTCAACTGCTGCATTGCGGCTACCGTGAGACCGGTGACGACCGGAGCGGCGATCACGAGTTGAGCGAGGACGATGGCAGTCGGCGTGTACAGCAACTCCAAAAAGCCAAGCGGCCCACTCCGCCAGAGGAAGATGCTCACGAATAGGCCGACTACGACCGGCGGCAAGCCCATACCGGTGTTGACCAGACTGATGACGATGCTACGCCCAGGAAAGCGGCTGAGGGCCAGGATGGTGCCAAGGGGGATGCCTATCAGCAGGCTGAGCAGAGTCGCGGTTCCCGAGACTTGCAGCGAGAGCAGCATAATCCGCAATACTTCCGGGTCGCCGTGAACAAACAGTAGGACAGCCTGCTTAGTGCCTTGCCAGATCAGCTCCATCCTTGCCCCGTTACGCGGCTACGGTCGATCATCACTCATCACGAGCCAGCAGGTGGAGACGGTCCGGCGGCAACGACAGCCACACCTCTTTTCCCACATGCAGCGTCATCAAGTGGTGCAGGCGGCTTCGAACCTGAATTTCCAGGTCATACTTTCCGCGATCGCCCTCATCGACGAGGCTAACAAAGAGCAGGTAGTCCAAGCCGCGTTCAACCTCGTGGACGATTCGGCCGCGCAGGAGATTGACCCGCTGCTCCACCCTGTCCGGCCACACCAACCTGACATCCTCCGGTCGGATGCAGAATTCTACCTCGCCAGGGGCCGACGACGCCTGGCCATCGGCCCGCAGATGATGCCCTCGCCAGACGATGTCCCATGCGCCGTCCGAGCCGCGGCAGGCCACGCCTCGCAAGATGTTCTTCGCGCCGGTATGCTCGGCCACGCGCCTGGTCCGCGGTTGATGGAGCACCTCTTCTCGAGTTCCCATCTGGAGCACTTTGCCCCCGTCGATGATGGCGATGGTGGATGCCATCAGATATGCCTCTTGCAGATCGTGGGTCACAAGTAGAACCGTACCCTTGTAGTCAGCCAGCATCTGGAGCAGTTCCTGCCGAAGAGTTTCGCGGACAGCCGGATCAAGGGCGGAGAACGGCTCATCCAACAGCAGGATCTCAGGATGACCGATCAAGGCGCGTCCCAGAGCCACGCGTTGCCGCTGTCCGCCGGAGAGCTGATGTGGATAATGCTGCGCGAATGACTGGAGCCGCAGGAGATGAAGCATTTCACTTATCCGGTCGACCGCCTTTTCCTTGGGGGTCCCTCGAGGCAGCCCAAACGAGAGGTTCTCCGACACCGTTTTATGCGGGAAGAGGGCATACTCCTGGAAGACGAGACCCACGCGTCGCAGGTGCGGCGCCAGATCGATGCCGGCACTCGCGTCAAAGACGGTCCGACCGTTAATGCGAATCGTCCCGGAAGTCGGTCTGATCAGGCCGGCGATAGCCAGGAGTGTTAGGCTCTTGCCAGAGCCGGACGGACCATACAGGGCGGCGATTTCATCGCCTATCTGAAGATGCGTCTGGAGATGAAATCCCTTGAATCGTCTGTCAAGTGCAAGTTCAAGCATCAGTATTTGACCTTCGTCATCCGTCCGACCAGCACGAGGATCAGCAGCACGGTGGCCGTCGCCAGGATCGACATGGCATTCGCCTCTTGCGGCTGATTGGCCTGGACCGAGTCGTAAATCGCGAGGGCAAGCGTCTGGGTCCGCCCCGGGATGCTCCCGGCGATCATCAACGTAATCCCGAACTCCCCCATGGCCCTGGCAAACGCCAAAATCGATCCGGCCAGTATACCTCGCCACGCCAGCGGCAGGGTGATGGTGCACAACACGATCAGGACAGGTTTGAACGTCCGACCCGCGTCTTCGATCCGACGGTCGATCCCTTCAAACGCCCCTTGAGTGGCCTTGATGAACAGCGGCAGCGCTGCGATGGTCGAAGCAAGGACGGCGGCCTTCCACGTGAAAATGATGCCGATGTTCAGGTTCTCTTCCAGAATACGACCCAGCAGCCCTCGTCGGCCGATCAGCAACAGCAGATAGTAGCCGGTCACGGTAGGCGGCAAGATCAGCGGAATCACCACAATCGATTCCAGGACTGCCCTGCCCGGAAAGCGGCCTCGCGCCAGCAGCCAGGCGATCGGCGTACCAAGGAGCAGCGTGGCTACTGTCGCCAGACTGGCGACCTTTAACGAAAGCAGCAAGGGTGCCAGCGGAATCTGTATCACAGCGGCCCACTTCTGATCATCGGCGGCCTCGCATCCCGATCAGTGAGTCGGAGTTTTCGGCGGCAGCAGGAATCCATGAGCCTTCAGGATCCGCTGTCCCGCTTCGCTCAGCGCCAAGTCCACGAAAGCTCGGGCGAGAGCGGGCTGCAGCGAAGGTTTCATCACAGCAATCGGATAGCGCGCCAATGGAGAACTCCCTTCGGGCGCAATGGCGACTACTTGGACTGCTGCACCGGCGCTCTGCGCGTCGGTGGCATAGACGAGCGCAGCCTCAACCTCGCCTCGCGCGACATACGCCAGGGCCTGGCGAACATTCCCAGTGAAAATCAACTTTGGCTGCAGCGAATCCCACAGATCCAAACTCGTCAAGATCGCCCGGGCGTACTCGCCGGCTGGGACGGTCTGCGGATTGCCGATAGCGATCAGCTTGACCTCCGGTTTGGTCAGATCTTTGAAGGAAACAAGATGAGATCGAGAAACGGCAGGTATGATCAAGACAACCACATTCACGGTGAGAGTATGCCGGGTTTCCGGAAGGATGAGGCCCTTGACTTTAAGGTCGTCCATCTGTTGCGACGCGGCAGAAATATACACGTCTACCGGTGCGCCCTGCTCGATCTGCTGTTGCAACGCGCCGGACGCGCCCCAATTGAAGACCACCTTCACGCCCGGATGGCGTTGCTCAAAGCGTACACCGATTTCCTGTAATGGTTCCTTCAGACTGATCGCAGCCGACACCAGCAGTTCGCTCTTCGGCGCCGCAGATGCGACAGCATACCACGCAACGAGCGCCGCGAGGCCAAACAGCCAGCCCCGCCTCCGTCGGACTGTCTCTCGGTCGCCCTGCAGCATTCTAGTCCAGTATAGGCCGATTGCGCCTCAAAACGCAATCCGGGCCCAAATCGGCTCTTACGTGTAATCATCGCCAGCCGCCTCTACCTGTCGATTAGAACTGGATCTGTAGCTCCGCGATCCCCTCGTGAACCAGCTCGCCGTGCGTGCTATTGCTCACGCCGATGGTATTCCGGCCCGGCCGGACATCGGTGAGGAGGTAGTTCGCCCGCAGTCGGACGCTGGGGTTGACATACCAGTTCAATCCGAGGGTGCCGGACCGCATCTCCAGCGGCCGCTCGCTGGTGCCAGAGGCTGCAGTAAAGGCGCCTTTGTTGTCATCAACCCGCAAATGCTCGTAGCGGCCGATGGCCTGCAGGCCGCTGCGCTTATTGCCGAAGACCCAGTAGCCGATCGACCCGTACCCACCCTGCATGATGAGGTTATCGAGAGGCGTGCCGCCGACGCCCAATTTGTCACGCTCCTGGGAGGCGTAGGCGTACTCACCCTTGATCATAAACGGATAGAAGTCGAACACGATATCACCGCCGCCGGTGACACGATCACCGTTGACCAAGAAGCCGTTCTGACTCGTCCCGCTGCCGTCGCCTCCCAATTTCCACCCCGTTGCCTGGACTGGATCGAAGCGGTGAAACGAGGTCCCACTGACAGGCGTCGTGACGCTGTTTGCGTCGGTCGCACCCTTCCCATTCACGATCCTGAAGGTACGATGATCGGCATTCAGACCGATGGTGAGATTCCCGAAGGGCATCGGGGGTGAAAAGGTCACTCGCCCGGTAAACTCTTTGTCCCCATCGTTGTCGATGCCGCCGGGACACTGATCGATCCGACCGCAGCCGTTATAGATCCCAACCCCGTAGAAGACGGGTATACTGGCGAGTTTCAGATTGCCCTCGATGGTGGCGCCAAGCTGCCAGTCCGGGGATAGCGCCTTGGAGATGACCGCCCGCTCGGCGAAGTCCAGATCAGTAGAGGCGGTGATCATCTCGAGGCCGAATCGTGGCTTATATTGCCCTACGATCACCTTTGCCCACGGGGCATACGTGTAGCTGGCATAGCCCGCTTCGAGCCGTGCAGCACCTGTACTGGCACCACCTGGGGGTTGGGAACCAACACTACCGAAGGAGAGCTC
>JAGWRQ010000098.1 GCA_028869615.1 Candidatus Methylomirabilota bacterium
TGGCGAGGACGATGGCGGTCGTCCCGACCTTCAGGTAGGTCGCGACCTCCGACATGTTGGAGTCGCCGACAATGACGTGCAGGCGACGGTACTTCTCCTCGTCGGCGTGAGGCTCATCGCGGGTGTTGATGATCGGCCGCTTGGCCATGGTGTCGAGGCCGATAAAGGTTTCGAAGAAGTCGGCCCGTTGAGAGATCTGAAAATCACAGGGCTCGCCGCCATTTTCGACCCCGACCTTGCCCGCGCCCGCAAAGATCAGACGGGTCACCAGAAACGGCGCGAGCCCTTGGACAATCCGGTCAAATGGAACCCGCCGTTCCATCAAGTAGTTTTCATGGTGTCCGTAACTGTTCCCCTTCCCATCGCTGTTATTCTTGTAGATGAAGAGTCGCTGCGGCTCCGGCAAGGTCAGGTTGGCTGAGGCCAGGCACAGTTCAAAGATCCGCTCGCCGGCTTTCTCGTAACAAACGACGTCCCTGGCGTTGGTGCACTCCGGCGTCGAGTATTCGGGGTGGGCCCCGTCGACGTAAAGGCGGCCGCCGTTTCGAAGCAGCTTGTTGATGGTACGATTATCCTGCTGGCTTGGCCGTTCGCGCTCCCCGCTCACCTCGAATCCTCGGGCATCGAGGAGCGGGTTCTCGCCTGTATAATCCCAGATCGCCTTCACCTCGGCGATGGGGCGATGACTGTTAATCAGCAGACTGGAACCGGATACGGGATCGAAACCGGAGGGACCTTTGGAGCTGATCCCTAACTCGGTCTCGGTCCCCATGATCTTTTCGATCGCCATATGTCCTCGCGGTAAAGCAGCAGTCAGCTATCAGCGGTCAGCTCGACGGTCTCGCTGAAGGCTGACGGCTGATCGCTGAAAGCACGCATTACAGATAGTGACCAGTCGAGATGGTTTCGACCTTGCGGGACTTCTTCTCTTTCTCTTCACGGTCGAAGACTGTCCGCACATTCACGATGCGCTCGCTTCGCCGCCCGGCAATCTTGGCCCAGTCGTCCGGATTCGTGGTATTCGGCAGATCTTCATTCTCCCTGAACTCAGTCCGGACCGCATCGAGCAGGTCTTCGACCGTCAGGCCCTTGACACCCGTTGCGATCATCCTTTTGACCGCCCGCTTCTTGGCCCTTGTGCAGATCGATTCAATCATCGCTCCTGAAGCGAAGTCCTTGAAGTAGAGTGTTTCCTGCTGGCCTGAGGCGTAGGTGACCTCCAGAAAGCGGTGCTCCGGGATTGCGGCGTACAGGAGTTGAATCGCCGCTTCAATCATGGCTGCCGCCGCCTTTTCAGGCGTCCCATGAGCTTTGATCTCCGCCGCTGCGAACGGCAGCTCAGGTGTCAGGTACTTCGAGAAGACCTCATGCGCCGCACTCTGGTCGGGCCGGTCGATCTTAATCTTGACGTCGAAGCGTCCTGGACGCAGCACCGCCGGATCGATGAGGTCCTGCCGGTTCGTGGCCCCGATAACAATGACATGCTTGAGCCCCTCTACGCCATCGAGTTCCGCCAGGAATTGCGGGACGATCGTGGACTCTATATCTGAGGAGATGCCCGAACCACGAGTCCGGAAGAGCGAGTCCATCTCATCAAAGAAGATGACCACCGGCGATCCCTCGGTGGCCTTCTCCTTGGCCCTGCCGAAGATCTCCCGGATCTGCCGTTCCGTCTCACCGACATATTTATTCAGCAGCTCAGGACCCTTGACGTTCAGGAAGTAGCCCTTTACCGCCTGTCCGGTCTTCTTAGCCAGTTGCTCTGCCAGCGAGTGCGCGACCGCCTTCGCGATCAGGGTCTTGCCGCAACCTGGCGGCCCATAGAGCAACACCCCCTTCGGAGGCTGGAGCTGGTGTTCACGGAAGTAGTCCACATACAGATGAGGCAGCTCAATGGCATCCCTGATCATCTCGATCTGGGGACCGAGACCACCGATGGCCTCATAACCGATACTCGGAACCTCTTCAAGGAACAGCTCCTGGACATCGGTCTTGGGCAACTTCTCCAGAATGTGCCCGGACCGCGGGTCAAGGAGTAGATGGTCACCTGCCTTGAGGGAAAGTTGTCGCAGCGGATCGGCCAATTCTACCACCCGCACTTCATCGGCGCGCAGGGTGACAACAGCCCGGCCTTCATCGAGCAGGTCTTTCAGGGTCACCACCTCGCCCTGCTCATCGAAGCCTGCCGCCTCAATCACATTAAACGCCTCATTCAGGATCAGTTCCTGGCCCTTACGCAGCGCCTCGGGACGCACCGACGGGTGGAGGTTGACCTTCATCTTTCGGCCACCCGTGTAGATGTTTGCCGTCTTGTCGGCGTTCATCGACGCGAAGATCCCATATGGGCTCGGCGGGGCAGAGAGCTTCTCTACCTCCTCGCGAAGGCTCTCTATCTGCTCTTTCGCTTGCTGCAAGGCCTCAATCATCCGCTGATTCTGATTGTGCGCCTGACCCAACTGCTCGCGGGACTGGTCGAGCTTGGACCGGAGAAACTCGAACTCTTTCGGAGCCTGGTCCAGTCGTCGCTGGAGGTGATAGATCTCCTCTTCGAGCGTCTTCACTTGCGCCTGGAGAGACTCGATCTCCTCCTCATACCGAGAAAGCTTACGGTGATACGTGGTCTCGCTCCCCGGAAGCTGTTCGGAGAGCTTCCGCATGGTCTTTCTGAGAGAACTTAACCTTGCCGAGCCCTTTTCGGGGTCGTTCATTGTCGCCTGGCCTCCTTGCGCCCTTGGCCTTCCATGCATGTCATGTTACGTAATCCAAGGGCAACGCGCCACACTATCTAACTTTATATTACTGACGATTCCAAGACTGTCAAGTCTTTTTCCTCAAGAGCACACCGGAGAAATCCGCTCCTCTAGCCCATTTTCGACCTCGAGACAGATTTTGCATCGCTCACCATCCGGCAGTCCTGCGGCTGCATCGCTTTGGAGTGGCGGACTGTAGCGGAGATCAATGACCATATGTTATCGTAAGGATGGATCGGGGACAGAGTCGATGGGACACACGTAACAGCGGGAAGTGATAAGTGCCACAACGACGGATACGCAAATACGCGCGAAGGGCCACCCGCCTACTCCTGATTGTGGCTGCTGTCGCTATTGCTTTGATCATCCTGATGATGTTCGCTATAGGGCGCTGAGCCACACATGAAACAGCGGTCCTGCATCTCTGCATGTCCCAAGAATAGAGAGAGATTGATCGCATAACCCATTCATTTGTCTGTCATTGCGAGCACCCGAAGGGCGCGCGGCAATCTCACTGCAGCACGGCGAGTTTGCTTCGCTACGCTCGCAATGACGCATCCTGATGTTTATTCTCAGGCATGATGAAATGATTTACAAACTCGGTTTGGACAGATTATACTACGGCCCGTCAAGGCGAAGCCGCTTGTCCTAACAGAGGAGAGAGGTGGCGTAATGGGGGTCCAGCAGCCCATACCAGCCGAGTTGCTCAACATCTACTACTACCTCAAGCTCACTCGTGGGCTGGAGCAGCGGGTGATTACTCTTTACCGGCAGGGCAAGATCGTCGGCGGCGTCTACCTCAGCACAGGCGAAGAGGCCATCGCGGTGGGGAGCGCCTCCGCACTGGAGCCCGATGACGTCATCGCCCCCACTCACCGGGACCTCGGTGCCAATCTCATGAAGGGGATCACGTCGAAGGAGTATATGGCCCAATACCTGACCAAGCAAACCGGACTGACCCACGGACGGGACGGTAATGTCCATTTCGGCGATATCACGCGTGGCATCATCGGATTCATCAGCCCGATGGCCGATCTGCTTCCGGTGGCGGCAGGCGTCGCCCTCGCTTTTAAGCTTCGGCGCGAGCGGCGAGTGGTCGCGGCCTTCTTCGGCGACGGCGCGTCCAGCCGCGGTGATTTCCACGAGGCGCTGAACCTCGCGGCGGTGCTGAAACTGCCCGTCGTCTTCATCTGCCACAACAATCAATACGCCTACTCCACACCGCTCTCCCGTCAGATGACTATCGAGCATGTTGCCGATCGCGCCAAGGCCTATGGAATGCCTGGCATCACCGTGGATGGCAACGATGTGCTGGCCGTCCGCGACGCCGTTGCTGAAGCGGCCGCTCGCGCGAGAACGGGCGAAGGCCCGTCCCTCGTGGAAGGCAAAACAATGCGGATGCGGGGTCATGCCGAGCATGACGACGCCTCGTATGTCCCGCCCGCCCTGCTCGAAGAGTGGCGGGCGCGAGACCCCATCGATCGATTCGCAGCGTATCTACGGAACCGGAAGGTCCTTGACGACGCATCCGCCAAGGCGATCGACGACCGCATCGCGAAGGAGATCGAGGAGGCGGTTCTGTTCGCGGAATCAAGCCCGCTGCCAGATGCAAAGGAGCTCCTCGAGGGAGTCTACGCCGCTTAGCTGCCGGTTAGCAGCTATTCGCTGTATGTTGAGGAGAAGATGGAGATCACCTATCTCGAAGCGATCCGCCAAGCCCTGTGGGAAGAAATGGACCGGGACGAGCGCGTCTTCATGCTCGGAGAGGACATCGGCGTCTACGGCGGCGCCTTCAAGGTGACAAAGGAATTCCTGGACAAGTTCGGGCCGGATCGTGTCATCGACACGCCGCTGTCCGAGTCGGCGTTCGTCGGGGCCGCGATCGGCGCGGCCCTCATGGGGATGCGGCCGGTGGTTGAGATGCAGTTCGCCGATTTTATCGCCTGCGCCTTTGACCAGATCGTCAACATGGCCGCCAAGCATCACTACCGCATCGGCGAACCGATCCCCCTGGTGATTCGAGCCCCATACGGTGGCGGCATCCACGCGGGGCCGTTCCATTCCCAATGTCCGGAAGCGTGGTTCTTTCATGTAGCCGGCCTGAAGCTTGTGGCTCCTTCCTCCCCTGCCGATGCTAAAGGACTCCTGAAGGCTGCTATCCGCGATCCCAACCCGGTCATCTACTTTGAGCATAAGTACCTTTACCGGCACATCAAAGGGGAGGTGCCGGAGGGAGACGCGATCGTGCCGATCGGCCAGGCAGAGGTGAAAAGACCAGGCGGCGCCATCAGCGTGATCACCTACGGCGCCATGCTCCAGCACTCACTCGCAGCGGCAGAGCGACTGATGCCTGAAGGGATCGACCTGGAGGTGGTTGACCTTCGGACACTGCAGCCCCTGGATATGGCCACAATCGCCGCCTCGGTCAAGAAGACCGGACGGGCGATGGTGGTGCATGAGGCGCCAAAGACCGGTGGCATTGGAGGCGAGATTGCGGCTCGCATAGCCGAGGAGTGCTTCCAGTATCTGGATGCCCCGATCCTCCGCGTGGCAGCCCCCCATACCCCCGTCCCCTTCAGTCCCGTGCTGGAGGAGGCGTATCTGCCCAATCCCGACACAATCGCCGGCAAGGCGCGAGAACTGGCCGGTTTCTGAGCGCTGACTATGCTCACTGAAATCGTCATGCCCCAGATGGGCGAAAGCGTCGCCGAGGGGACGGTCGTCACCTGGCTCAAGAAGGTCGGAGAAGCCGTGGCCAAAGACGAGCCGCTGGTCGCCATCTCCACGGACAAGGTG
Organism: Candidatus Methylomirabilota bacterium; assembly: GCA_028869615.1. Taxonomy (GTDB): domain Bacteria; phylum Methylomirabilota; class Methylomirabilia; order Methylomirabilales; family Methylomirabilaceae; genus Methylomirabilis. The sequence continues at coordinate 5,547 of JAGWRQ010000098.1, forward strand.
GACGTCGAGATCCCCTCCCCCGCCGCCGGGATATTGGCTCAGATCGTCGTCCAGGAAGGCGGCACGGCGCCGGTCGAAGCCGTACTGGCCTACATCGACGAGGCTTCTCACGCCGGCGCGGTCCCGCCTGGTAGACCGGTGGTAGAGCAACCGGAGGGCATTCAGGCCGCCGCTCCAGCAACGCGCTGGTACTCGCCTGCCGTGCTCGAGCTGGCAAAGGAGCACGGCGTAGATCTTACCCAGGTGAAAGGAACCGGCGCAGAGGGTCGCGTCACGAGAAAAGATCTACTGGACTTCATCGCCATGCGATCGCAGGCAACCGCTGCGACGCCCCGCGTCTCCCCTGCACCTCCCGCCCCCCCTGCCGAAGAGCAGATCCTCCCGATCAGCCCTATGCGGAAGGCCATCGCTGAGCATATGGTCCGGAGCAAGCAGACCGCCCCGCACGTGACGCAGATCCACGAGGCGGATATGACGGCCGTCGACAAATATCGGCAAGCGCACCACGAGACCTTCCTCAAGCGGACCGGGATTACACTCACCTTTCTCCCTTTCGTGGTGAAGGCCACCGTGGATGGCCTGCGGGCCTACCCGCTGATGAACGCCTCCTATACCCGCGAAGGGATCATCGTCAAGCAGGCAATCAATATCGGGATCGCCGTATCCCTGGAGGAGGGTCTCATCGTCCCGGTGTTGCGAGACGCCGACAAAAAGAGCTTCCTGACTCTGGCGACGCAGATGACCGATCTTGCCGCACGGGCTCGCGACAAACGGCTTAGTCTGGAGGAGGTCTACCAAGGCACCTTCACCGTGAACAACTTCGGCGCATTCGGGACCCTGATCGGAACCCCGATCATTGTACAGCCGCAGGCGGCTATCCTGGGCTTCGGAAAGGTGGTGAGGAGGCCGGTCGTGATCGACGATGCCGTCGCCATCCGTTCGATGGCCTATCTCTGCCTTTCCTACGATCACCGCCTCATCGACGGCGCCTATGCCGGCGCCTTCCTCAACCATGTGCAGGCCACGCTCGAACGCTTTGATTTCTCCATTGTCCGATAAGATCCCGGCGGTCCGGACAATGTCCAGGAAAGCGGCGCGATGACCAATCTGACCAACCTTCTGTGGCTCTTCTTTCTCTTCTCAATCCTTGCCCCCTTCTTCCAGCAGAAGATGCTGGACCTGGCGCGGCTTCGCCTGCTGCGAAGGCTGGAGAAGGCCCACGGCAGCCGAGTCATCACTCTTATCCACCGGCAGGAATCGCGGTCCATTCTCGGCATCCCCTTCTTCCGGTATATCGACATCGATGACTCTGAGCAAATCCTGCGCGCCATTCGACTGACCCCCAGAGATCTTCCTATCGACCTCATCTTACACACCCCAGGGGGTCTGGTCCTGGCGGCCGAGCAGATCGCCCACGCTATCAGGGCTCACACGGCCAAGGTCACGGTCTTCATCCCCCACTACGCAATGTCAGGCGGGGCCCTCCTGGCCCTCGCCGCCGACGAGATCGTCATGGACGAGAACGCCGTCCTCGGTCCCATCGATCCTCAACTTGGTGAATATCCGGCTGCTTCCATCCTCAAGGTTGTCGAGATGAAGGACAGGAATGAGATTGAGGACAAGACCCTGATCCTGGCCGATCTGGCCAGAAAGGCCATCGCCCAGATCACGGCGTTCGTACAGGACCTCCTGAAAGGCAAGATGGGCGCTGAGCAGATGGAGAGAGTGGTCAAGGAGTTGACGGAGGGGAGGTGGACCCACGACTACCCGATCCTGGTGAAACAGATCAAAGAGTGGGGCCTGTCGATCCGGACCGATATGCCCGAAGAGGTCTACGCCTTGATGGACCTCTACCCACAACCGGCCCACCACCGCCCCTCGGTGCAGTACATTCCGATCCCCTACCGGCGCGACGGCGAACCCCAGCCGAGGGTCCCACGGCGCACCAGCTAAGGATCATTCATTCCGCCTTCTCCCAACCGGCGAAGCAGTTGCGCGCGAGCATCCATCGTCATACACTAGTATTGTTGAAGGAGTA
>JAGWRQ010000099.1 GCA_028869615.1 Candidatus Methylomirabilota bacterium
TCCGGGATGGGACCTTGATTCGCCTGAACCATCAGCGCTACCCCGGGTGCTATTTGCATCGGAGCCATCCGTCGGACGTCGCAAGGACCGAGCATCTGACGTTCATCTGCACGTCTCGAAAGGAGGATGCCGGCCCTACGAATAACTGGATGGAGCCGACAGAGGCGCGCGCACAAATCGGGAAGCTCTTTGAGGGCAGCATGAGGGGCCGGACAATGTTTGTCGTCCCCTATTTGATGGGCCCGGTCGGCTCTCCCTATAGCAGGGTCGGGGTAGAGATTACCGACAGCCCCTACGTGGTTGTCAATATGCGGCTCATGACCCGCATGGGGAAGATCGCGCTTGAGCGACTTGGCGGGTCGGACAGCTTTGTCCGCGGCCTGCATTCACTCGGGGACCTGAGTCCGGACCGCCGCTTCATCCTCCACTTCCCCGAGGAGCGTCTCATCTGGAGCATCGGGTCAGGATATGGGGGTAACGCCCTGTTGGGGAAGAAATGCCACGCCCTTCGCATCGCCAGTTGGATCGGACGAGAAGAGGGCTGGTTGGCCGAGCATACCCTGATCGTCGGGGTGGAAGATCCTTCAGGGCAGGTTACCTATATGGCGGCTGCCTTTCCGAGCGCGTGCGGCAAAACCAATCTGGCGATGCTGGTCCCCCCCCGGGATCTCTCGGGCTACAAGGTGTGGACCGTAGGCGATGACATCGCTTGGATGCACATCGGGCCTGATGGACGGCTGCGGGCCATCAATCCGGAGGCCGGGTTCTTCGGCGTCGCGCCCGGTACCAGCGTCAAAACGAATCCCAACATCATGGCCGCGGTCGACCGCAATGCGATCTTCACCAATGTGGCCGTTACCCCGGATGGAGAGCCGTGGTGGGAGGGAAAAGACCCGACGCCCCCTCATGGCCTCGTTGATTGGCGAGGCAACCCGTGGATCCCTGGGGAGGGGCCGGCGGCCCATCCCAACTCGCGTTTCACAATGGCCGCCAGACAGTGCCCGTCAATCTCCCCCCGTTGGGAGGACCCGGAAGGCGTCCCAATCTCGGCGATCATCTTCGGAGGGCGCCGCGCCCGGGTAGCGCCACTCGTCTATCAGTCGTACAGTTGGCAGCATGGCGTTTTCGTCGGGGCCGGCATGGCCTCGGAGACGACGGCCGCCCAGTCGGGCGCAGTCGGGGTCACCCGGCGCGATCCGATGGCGATGATTCCATTCTGTGGCTATCACATGGCCGACTACTTCGCTCACTGGCTCGACATGGGGCCGCGGATCGCGCATCCCCCTGCAATCTTTCACGCCAACTGGTTTCGAACCGACAGGAACGGCCGCTTCCTCTGGCCCGGCTTTGGCGACAACATTCGGGTCCTGAGGTGGATCCTGGATCGAATTCAAGGTCAGGGCAAAGGCATTGAGACCCCCATCGGGTTTATTCCCGCACCTGATGCGTTGGACCTGGATGGGCTGAGGCTGCCGGCCGGCATCGCGGACGAGCTGTTGAGGATCGATGTCGATGCCTGGGCTGCAGAGCAGGCGGAACAGGGCCTGTTCTTTGACCGGCTTGCCCCGCGTCTGCCCGAGAGGATCCGGCAGGAACATGAAGCGCTCCGCCAGCGGCTCAGCCGCCTCAGCGTGCCCGTGAACGCCGCCGAGCCACCACACGCACCGTAGTCGCCAACCCTTTCGGCGACTCCGAATCGAATGTGCCCCTCACACGCAGAAGGGGAATTGCCAGTGCGGTCCGAAGAGCCGGCGATACCGAATCAAGCGCTGCGCGCCGAAATCGCTGAATACCGGCGGGCGGAGAAGGCCCTGCGGGAAAGCGAGGCAAAATATCGCGCGCTTGTCAGCGAGGTGAGCGACGGGCTGTTCGTCGTGAACGCTCAGGGAGTCATCACCTTTGCTAACCGGTCGCTGGCCAGGATCCATGGCGTTGAAACCCCGGAACAACTCGTAGGCCGCAGCATCTTCGAACTCATCACCCCCGTTGAGCTGAACCGCATCAAAGAGCTATTCGTCCGCGACGTGCAGACCGGGACCCCAACTGAGGCCGTAGCGACTGAAATTATGCGCCCGGATGGAACGCGCGCGTTCGTTGAGGTGAAGCCGGTTCCTATTCTGGAGGATGGCAGGGTGGTGGGCTTCCAAGGGATCCTACGCGATGTGACCGCGCACAAGCGGTCGGAGCTCGCCCTCCGGAAGGCTCACGACCTTCTTACGGCGGTGATTGAGGCCTCGCCAATGAGCATCACCGTCCTGGATCGTGAGGGGAACGTCAGGGTATGGAATCGAGCAGCGGAACGGGTCTTTGACTGGCAAAAAGCGGAAGTCCTCGGGCGCGCTCTTCCCACCATCCCCCCGAACAAATGCCGGGAGTTCCGGACCTTTCTCAATCGGACGCTGGCGGGGGAAACGCTCGCCGGCATCGAGGTCGTTCGCCAGAAGAAAGATGGCTCTCTAATCGACATCAGCCTGTGGACGGCGCCGCTGCACGATGAGGAGAGCGGCATTTACGGCGTCGTCGGTATCCTGGTGGACATCACGGGGCGCAAGCAGGCCGAGAGGCGAATCCGCCTTCAGGCGGCGGCGCTGGAGGCGGCCGCAAACGGTATCATCATTACTGATCGTTACGGAACAATCCTGTGGGTCAACCCTGCCTTTGCGCGGCTGACCGGCTATACCGCCGAGGAGGCTATCGGCCGGAACCCACGCATCCTCAGGTCGGGCCGACACGATCAGACGTTCTACCAGAACCTTTGGGAGACCATTCTTTCCAGGAGAGTGTGGCAAGGCGAGACCGTTAACCGTCGTAAGGACGGCAGCCTCTACACTGAGGAGCAAACCATTACCCCCGTTCTGGACGAACGAGGAGAAATTACTCATTTTGTCGCCATCAAACTGGATATTACCGAGCGCACACGTCTCGAAGACCAGCTTCGCCAGTCGCAGAAGCTGGCGGCTGTCGGCCTCTTGGCTGGGGGGATCGCACACGATTTCAATAATCTCCTGAACGGGATTATCGGCTTCTCGGAACTCGCCTTGGGGGAGATGCCCCCGGAAAGCAAGGCATATCGTCATCTCAGCCGCATACCACAGATAGGCCGCCGGGCCGCGAGTCTTGTGGTCCAGGTGCTGAGCTTTGCGCGGAAGGCCCCGCTGCAACGCAAGCCGCTGGATCTGGGCTTGCCGCTCACAGAGACGGCGACGATGTTACAGCGAACGCTTCCCGAGACGATTACCATCACGCTGGAGCCGGCCCACGAGCCCCTCGTGGTCAACGCAGATGCCGCCCAGATGCAGCAGATTATTCTCAATCTTGCCACCAACGCTCGTGATGCGATGCCCCAGGGTGGGACCCTGACCCTTCGGCTGGCGCCGGTTACGTTTATCGAGACGAGCCTGGATGGGTACCCGGAGCGTCGGCCGGGCGCCTTCGCCCGTCTGACTGTAGCCGATACCGGGACCGGCATTGCGGCTGCCATCCGGGACCGAATCTTCGAGCCCTTCTTCACGACCAAGGAGCCCGGCAGTGGGACCGGCTTGGGTCTGGCCTCGGTCTACGGGATCGTTCACCAGCACGAGGGTTGGATCGAGGTGGAGACGGCCGAAGGCCAAGGGAGCGCCTTTCACATTTTCCTCCCTCTAATTTCCGCTCCGGCAGAAGCTACGCCATCGCCCGCGAAGGCGCTGCCGCTGGGGACCGAGACGCTCTTGTTGGTGGAGGACAACCCGATGGTCCGAGAGGTGGGAGAGGTCCTCCTGAGTGACCTTGGGTACACTGTCCTCAGCGCCGCAGATGGTGTCGAGGCGCTGGCGATCTTCCAAGCGCATCCCGACATCGCCCTGGTCCTTACCGACGCCATTATGCCCCGGATGGGGGCGGCAGACCTGATCCCTGCCCTGCGCGCCCTCAACCCTGACATCAGGGTGCTGGTCGCCACCGGCTATGCCCCGGATGAGATTCAGCATAGCCTGAAAAGCTCGGGGGTTGCCGGTTATGTTCGGAAGCCGTTTTCTAAGGCCGACCTGGCTGCTGCGGTCCGCACGGCCATCGACGGTGAATCGTCTGCCAGACACTAACCGTGGAGCGCAGGCGCAGCCACCCGTTCGGTCAGTAAGTTGCCTTTTCCTCCCCATGGGATACAATACAACTTGGGCGGCGTGATGCCCGGAGGGAGTTCATGGAAGAGCAGTTTGTCGCTATCACGCTTCACCGGATCGCCGGCAAGATAGTCTGCGGCGTCGTCACCCTGGCCAGGCAGCCGGATCGCTCCTGGTGGGGGAAATGCTGTAAGTGCGGAGAGGAGTTCCGGGTGGAACCGGACGCCCGGTTCGAGGGGCAGGTCCGTGCGATGAGAAACTGACCGATGCTGAATATCGAGCTGAAAGCGCGCTGTGACGATCTCGGAAGGCTTCGAGAGCGCTGCGAATCGCTCGGAGCGGAGGGTCAGGAGCCGGAGCGGCAGGTCGATACCTATTTCACCGTAAGCCATGGCCGCCTCAAGCTTCGTGAGTTGCTGGAGTCAGGCGCTGAGCTGATTTATTATATTCGAGACGATGTGGCCGGGGCGCAGGAAAGTCACTACGAACTCTATCAGGTAGAGGACGCTGAGGGTCTCAAGGCGATGCTCGCCCAGGCGCTCGGTGTCAGTGTCGTGGTCGCGAAGCGGCGCGAGACCTTTGCGCTCGGCAATGTCCGGATCCACCTCGACAAGGTGCAGGGGCTGGGCAGCTTTGTTGAGCTTCAAGGGACTGTCGATGAACCGGGGGAGCTGCCGTTGGTCGCCGACGAGGTTCAAGACGTACAACGGGCGCTGGGGATCGATTCGCAATCTCTCGTCAAAGAGTCGTACGCAACCCTAGTCGGCAGGGCGGAGGCGACGCGAGGGCCTTGCGCCAACTGACCAGCCAGCCGACGTCAGAGGCGCCTACGTAGACCGCCACAAGCTCTTTACAGGGGCGAAGCAATCGCGTCTTGAGGAGACCCCGCATGGAGTGTCGCAGGCTTGGGCGCACAGACGTTCAGGTGGCGGAGATCGGTTTTGGAGCCTGGGGAATCGGCAAGGGGTGGTGGGGTAAGGCCGATGACACCCTCTCGGTCAGAGCGCTGGTCAGGGCGCTGGAGTTAGGTGTCAGCTTTATCGACACCGCATATGCCTATGGCGATGGGCACAGCGAACGACTGATCGCCAAGGCCTTTAAGGAGGTCCGCCACCGCGTCTTTGTCGCGACGAAGGTTCCACCGAAGAGCGCCGATTGGCCGCCCAAGCCGGGGACCACGGCGCGACAGGCCTTTCCCGCCGATTGGATCATCACGCACACCGAGCAGAGTCTCCAGCATCTTCAAGCCGAGCGCCTCGATCTCCAGCAGTTCCATATCTGGCGCGATGAGTGGCTCGGTGAGCCGGAGTGGCAAGAGGCGGTCCATCGATTAAAGCGGCAGGGGAAGGTCCAATTCTTTGGGGTCTCCATCATGGACCACCAACCAGGAAGCGCGCTGGAACTGGTGAAGTCCGGGCTGGTCGATACCATCCAGGTGATCTACAACATCTTCGACCAATCTCCGGAAGAGGCCCTGTTCCCACTGTGCCGGGCGCAAGACGTCGGTGTCATCGCCAGGGTCCCATTCGACGAAGGGGGCCTGACCGGCAGGCTCTCTCCGGACACGACTTTCCCCCGGGATTCGTTTCAGGGCTTCTACTTCCGCGAGGGTCGGTTGCAGGAGACGTGTGAGCGCGTTGATCGACTCAAGCCGCTGCTGGAGGGGGAGATCAAGACTGTGGCGCAGCTTGCGCTCAAGTTCTGTCTGAGCCACCCGGCGGTCTCGACAGTGATCCCCGGGATGCGCCGGCCGGAGCATGTGGAGGCGAACTGCTCGGCCTCCGATGGCGAGCCGCTTGGATCCGAGCCGCTCGCCGCCCTGAGGGCCCACGCCTGGCCCAGAAACTTTTATCAGTAGCTGGAGCCAGACCTTTCCCGTCTGTCGTCCAACGCGGCATCGACATCAGGCCGCGGGGTAGCGTCCGCTGTTCTGGCTCGTCATTCCGTGCGTGACACGCCTGCCCCGTACCTAATACGGGGGAATCCAGTCGGGCCCTTCTGGATACCGGCTTCCGTCGGTATGACGAACTCGCGGCAAGCCGCTTGGAATGAACCCTCAGTAGATTCAACCATATCATACGCCATATATTCGTATGGCGTAATCTCGAATCCTGTGTTAAGCTTGCCCAGTGAAAAAGGTACAGTTTGAATGGGATCCCAACAAAGATGCTGAAAACCAGCTTGAGCATGGGGTACCGTTCTCACTGGCTCAATACGCTTTCGCCGACCCTCATCGTGTCATCGCGGAAGACCTCGCTCACAGTAAGAGCGAGAAGCGCTATTTCTGTTTCGGCAAGGTCGAAGGCGGCATTCTGACTGTCCGCTTTACCTATCGCGGAGGCGTGATTCGTATCTTCGGCGCCGGTTACTGGCGGAAAGGCAAGGCTATTTATGAGTACGAAAATCAAATACACTGATGAACCATTCGAGGCCAAAGTCATCCGAGACTTCCTGCCTCCCCCCTCGGATCTCGCGTTCCGAGAACAAGGAGTGAAAGTTACTATTGCCCTCAGCAAGAAAAGTGTTGACTTCTTCAAATCCGAGGCAGCCAAACACAATACGCAATACCAACGCATGATTCGCCGACTTGTTGATGCCTATGTCGACTCTTACGCAAAGCCTCAATTGCCTCGTTTCACACGCCCCACCCGTAAGCGGGCAACTGGTTAGCTCGAGTGCTGAGGATGTTCAGCGAGCATAGAAGGATCGTTCTGCACATACCTGCAGTGGGGATATGTTTGACAAGAGCATGAATCGAAACGAGAATCACATGGACGCGTTCCCGCTATGAGCACATACTATGCCGGTCAGTAGGCTCAGCGGTTAACCCAGGAATCAGGAGCCGCGGAACGACGCATGAGTGACCCCTGGAACGATTATGTCATTGCGACCTATCGTCTCGCGGGCGGAGGCGATTGGACGAAGAAGGCCGAGACGATCGCGCTGGGCATGACCGTCGGGAGTTGGACCGGTCTGCCGGCTGCCCGGCAGGAGGCGCTGGATCACCACGCCGGCCGCGTCGTGACGGTGGAGGGCAATCTCATTCGTATTGCCTATCCGTTGGCGAACCTCACGCCTGACCTCCCAGCCCTGCTCACCTGCACCTTCGGCAAGCTGTCGATGGATGGAAAGATCCGCCTGGTTGACCTGACCCTGCCACCCCACTTCGCCGCCGCCTTTGCCGGGCCGAAGCTTGGGGTAGAAGGGGTACGCGAGAGAACTGGGGTCCACGGTCGTCCATTGCTGATGAGCATCTTTAAGTCCTGTGTGGGTCTCACACTTGCTGAACTGGCCGAGGGGTTCTTGCAGCAGGCATTGGGCGGCGTGAACCTGATCAAAGATGACGAAATCTTCTTCAACGACTCGGAAGCCCC
>JAGWRQ010000100.1 GCA_028869615.1 Candidatus Methylomirabilota bacterium
CACCACAGAGCCACGGAGCGCTCGGAGGGCATAGTACACATCTAGACGGGCCGGAACTGGCTTCGTAATCGCTTTTCAGTGAAGCCGTAGCCCACGAATTCTGGGCGTATGCTGGGCTACGACATGCTTGGCCATCCAGGCCGGACGCGGATGCGAGTAGGGCCAACGATCACCAGCGCACTCGAAAGTTCACTGATGGAAACCTCTCCTAAGAGGCGCTCCAGCGCGTCCTGAGTCTCCTCAATCGTTGTGGGCCACACTCGACAGTCGAACGACACCATAATGCACTCAACTGGGAAGGATCGCCGGTCCGCGAAGTCCTCGTCGAATGTGATGATGATCGCCTGACGCGCCTAAGCCCAATCGAAAACTTCACGGTCACTCCTTCCGGCCAGACCTACCTCGGTTGCGTGGTACACGTCCCACGGAGACCTCAGTTCTCGAAGCCACGTGGTGACAGTCCGGGGCACGTTCTGGTCGAGAAGGACCGCGAAGGGCTTAGGCACGCCGGACAACCTTCTCCTCATCGATCACTTGGCTGGCATAGTTGAGCGCCTCCGCTACGTCTTCGCGGATTAGCTCCGGGTATGCTTCGAGCACTTTCTCGATCGTGTACCCCCCCGCGATCAATCCGAGGATGTTCTTTACCATGATGCGAGTCCCGCGGATACACGACTTTCCGCTACAGACCGTGGGGTCCACGCTGATCCGGTCCTCCATAGTTTCACCTCCTGTGCCTGCGTCACCTCGACTGTCTGGATTGACTCTCCGCCGAAGCTGTCTTGCACGTACCGCCCGAAGAAAGTGAAAAGCGAAAATTTCCACCTTCGTTCTGTGTGGCGCTCATGATCTTCCCCCGGTAGTGTGGACACCGAGTGAAGCAACGGAAGACTCGAATGCGACCGGGCTCAGGTAGCCCAGCGAGGAGTGCCGCCGTTGACGGTTGTAGAACACCCCGATGTAGTCGAACACCGCCGCGCTGGCCTGCTCCCGCGTGGCGAAGTCGGTCAGGTGAACCAGTTCGCGCTTCAGCCGCTCGAATGCACTCTCCATCAGGGCGTTGTCCCAGCAGTCCCCCTGACGGCTCATGCTGGCCCGGTCCGAGCGATGGAGGAGCGCCTGCGGCGGGCGACGACGTCCGAGGGCCATCGCCAACGCCTCAATGACAAGCCGCCGCGTCAGCCGATCCCGGAGGCCCCAGCCCACGATCATCCTCGAGAACACGTCGACGAGCACCGCCAAGTACAGCCAGCCTGCCCGCGTGGGGATGCACGTGATATCCGCCACCCACGTCTCGTGCGGCCGGCTCGCCTGGAATCGCCGCTGCAGGAGATTCGGTGCCACCGGCAGCCGGTGAGACGAGGTCGTCGTCCGCTTGACGCCTCGCCGCTGACGCGCCGTGATGCCCGCCTGCCGCATCAGCCTGGCCACCCTATGCCGTCCGCAGCGGTGCCCGCGGGTCCGTAACTCCGCGTGCACGCGCGGGCTGCCGTACACGCCGCGGGTCGCCCGATGCACCGCCCGGATCGCCACCAGCAGTCGCCGGTTCTGCCGGCCCCGCTCGCTCTCGGGCCTGCTCCGCCATCCGTAGTAGCCGCTGCGGGACACCTCCAGCAGCCCGCACATGCTGCCGATGGGGAACCGCCCGCGGTGCCGGTCAATACACCGGGACCTCATCGGGACTGCTTGGCGCAGAAGACCGCCGCTTTTTTTAGCATCTCGCGCTCCTGCTTCAGCACGAGGTTCTCGCGGCGCCACCGGCGCACTTCCTCCTCCAGCGGCTTGAGCCGACCCTTGCCGGGGAAGGCGTAGGCCTCGTCCCGGCTCAGGTCCCGCTTCCAGCGCGTCAGCAGCGTCTGGTGGATCCCGAGGTCCCGGGCTGCCTGGGCCACGCGAAGTCCTTCTCGGTGACGAGGCGGACGGCCTCACGCTTGAACGCTCGTGTGTGCGTGCGACGGATATCACCCATGCGTCACCCCCTGCTTCAGGATATCCTGAAGCCTTTCTGGGTGTCCAGGGAACCGGGGGAAGATCAAACTGATGGGATCACCACATTTTGGAACCTGTTAGCTGGCTCCTATACGGTAAGCGCCAGCCTGGCCGGCTTCCAGTCGAACTTCGTCTCGGCGACCCTCGTCGCGAACACGGGGCTGGGCATCATGGTCCCCCTCACACCAGTCCAGTCCACCGACACCGTCACGATCACGAGCGGCCCCTCCGGGAACCCCATCCAGGTCGCCTCCAGCGGCGTCGTGACCCTCAGTGTGGCGGCGACCGACTCTCTCAACCACACGCTGAGCTACACCTGGTCCGCCCTCTGCTCGGGGCTGCCGTCGAACGGGAGCTTCAGCAACCCCAACGCCCAGAACCCAACCTGGACCGCCCCAACGAACACGACCGGGAGCGCGAAGACCTGCACCCTCACGGTCACGGCGAGCGACGGTCTTGGGCATAGCGAGACGAAGAGCTTCACCGAGACGGTGAATAGTGAAAATCAACAAACCGGTATTCTCACCGTCAGCGCCAATAAGCTCATCTTTGCACCTGGTGAGACAATCGTCTTCTCGGGACAAGTGACACAGAACGGCAGTCCGGTGTCTGGGGTGAGGATTGCAGCTGCTGATCCCATTCACCAGGTGTCACAGGATGTGGGATCGACAGATCCGTTGGGAAACTTTTCTTACAGCGTGTCCATCCCGTTGCAACTCAGCGGCCGGCGGATTACCGGAATCTATACCTTTACATTCTCGATTCCGAGTATTCCCGGGCTTAAGAAATACGTTACCCTCTCCGTGCGGGATAAAAACGAAGCACCTGAGGCCTTCACGATGAAGCGACCAGACATCTCACTCACCTTAGGATCGGCGGACACCTTAACAGGCAATACATTAGCGCTGGCGTCGAATGTTGCGGGAACGACACCTCAAGTTGCCTCCAATGACATCATTGCAGTGAATAGGGTGCTACTGGATGGGGGAAAAGAGTGCCTGCATGATTTCTTCACTGATCCCGTAACGGATGTTGCCATTGGTGTAGCCTTGGCCAGTTGTCCTGTACCTGGACCTCAGACAGCCCTATGTGTAATGACTGTTTCCTATATTAAGCTGCAAGCGGCGGAGACTATCGCGAAAGTAGGCATGCCAGAGTTCTTAAGACAGCTTCTGGAGTCTTTCTACTCCGCAGACGCCGATAAGAAAAAGGCGCTTGAGAGCCTGCTTAAGTCAGCTAACCTGGGTATATCTATCGTCACCTTTGATTCTCGGGGGGGTCTCGTCGGTTTCCTCTCAGACGGCTTGTTGCCTCTCTTGCGCTTAGAGTATCAGATCCTTGATCTCGAAACGGAGATCTTAGAGCGGGACGGTTCTGATCAACCACTCCGGGCCAAAATGGTACTGCAGCCGGCCGATCCCACGAAACCTGTCCTCGGGATAAGTCTCAGGCGCAAACCGCCGACAGGCCTTTGGCAGCGGGTTCTCAGTTTTCTCCATCTACAACCAAGCCTAGATGCGCAGATGGGTATGAGGCAGGTCAATGCGGTGGCCGACCAGAGTATCAGTTGGCAGGGTCTCGGAGGATTGACGCTTTCAAGGCCTGAAGCAGTGATCGATCGCCTGGGGACGGTGTACCTGATCGTGCGCGGCGCAGATAACGGCCTCTACCTGAACACGGAACGCCAAGGGGCGTGGTTGGGTTGGGTGGCAATTCTAGGAGGGGGCGCGACGAGCGGCGGGCCTGCCGCCGTTATCGACGCGGATGGGGTCACTCTGCACCTATTTGTTCGCGGCCTCGATGATCACCTATACGAGAATGTGCTCGTGGGGACCCAGTGGACGGGGTGGAGTCAGATCCTTGGTGGGGGCTTGACGCCATCCAGTCCAACCGCCGCGATTGATCCGAACTGGACCATTTACCTTTTTGTTCGCGGCCTCGACAATGCGATCTGGTATACGGCCAAGGCGGGAGGAACTTAGAGTGGCTGGCAGGCTCATCCGACAGGAGATCTCACGCCGTCGGAACTGAAAATAGTATTCGTAGGTGATGATCTGTTCATGTTCGTACGGGGCGTCGATAACAGGATCTATCTCAGCACACGGGTCAAGACACAGAGCGACGGCATCTGGAGCGGTTGGAGTGAGGTCCCTGGGAATGGGCTCACCCAGGCGGCGCCCACAGCCGTCGTTAACCTACAGGGGAATATCGAACTTTTCGTGCAGGGGCAACAATAGTGAGGTTAACAGTCTTGGCATATACTGTTGTCTGTGAAAAGTGCGATGGTGTAACCGCTAAGTTATGATTCATACACCCAACAGTGGCATGGGTCGATACCTCTGATAAGGAGGCTATGCCATGGCGAAGAGGGTACCACTGCGGCGTTCGAGTCGATTCGATAGATGATCCGCGACGCGGCTCGTGCGTTGTAAGGTGCAGTTCATGGTATCGCAGTCCGATTGTGAGCGTTGGTCTCGAATGAGGTATGCTTAAGCCGCTGGCGGCTCCAGCGATCAGAAGGGCATGCGGATCACGATCAAGTGGGGTGGAATGGGTTGAGGCGGGAGTCGGTTCCCTTTAAGCAAGGAAAATGGGGACAGACCCCTAATTTCCCTCACCTTGTCTGACTGTGCTTTCTTCACGGTATGATGAGGCCAGGAATGGCGACCGGATCGGGTAATGGGATCAAGTCTGCTCGTGACTCATCTCTGGCAGGGGATTCGGATTCCGGGGACAGGTTACTCAATTCATGGGCTGGACATCTCGGAAGTCGGTATGGTGTCCCCTGCATTCCGAAGGAGGCAGAAGGCTATGGCCCTAGTGGTGGGACGCACGATGGTGCTTGTTGCAGCGCTCGCGCTCGGTGGATGCGCGGCGTGGTCCACTGCGGACGTGCAGGCGCCCAGTATGGCTCCTTCCACGGCGGTGGCGCCAGCATCTGCGCCTACGCTTCGCGCGCCGACAACGGTTGACAAGGTGGCATTGTTCGAAGGTGATGTTTTCGATCGTGCTTACGAAACGATCGGCGACATTTCGGTAACGGTGAACAAGACCACGATTTTCCACCACGACCCGACACGCGAATTGGTGGCCCGACGCCTGAAGGAGGAAGCTGCCAAGCTCGGCGCCGATGCGGTGATCCTCGTTCGCTATGGCACAGTCGGAATCGGTTTCATGAGTTGGGGATCGCTAGACGGCAAAGGTCGGGCAATCATCTACAAATGACTGCGTCTCTCGGCATCGCGGTCGTCATCGCATTGCTTGCAGCGGCCTGCGCGCAGAGCGCTATGGAGCTGCCACCGGACATGAGTCGGCTCGGCCCCGAGGACCGACTGCAGCCCGGTGACCAGGACGACCTAGCCTTTGCGCTTCAGTGTTCCGACATCAGCCAGGCGATTATCGATGTAAAGAACGAGCGCTTGCAGCACGAGGCACAGATCACCGAGACTCGCGTCCGCAACCAGATGGTTATCTTTCCTATCCCTGCGTTCCCGTTTGCGGTGCCTTTGGCGCTACTGGCCGACCCGAACATCACAGAGCACAAGGCGATCCGGGCGCTGGAGGAACGCCTCGATATGCTTGACCGCATTCGTGTGGCTAAACGCTGCGCAGCACACTGAGCGCGCGGGAGAGGACCGCGCAGCGAGAATAGTTCACCATGGCGTAGATTCTCGCCAGTACCGGCTCTCTTGGGGGTCTCTGTCTCCTGCCTGATGAGAAGGGACTGCATCACCCTCTAAGGCATCTTCAGACAGGCCATGCATTCGCGCGTGACCTGACCCGTATCGTTGCACTTTCAGGTCGGAACGAGTGTTCACTTTCATCTGAATACGCAGCGACTCCCAGAAGAATATACTTCAGGTTGTCAATCTGTGTCGATCAGGGATAGAATAGCCGCGTGCAGGGTATGTTACTTGGCACGCGGGAGGGAGCAGATGAAACTAAAACGGAAGGCTCCGGAACTTGTGCTGCGGTCTGGAAGGCCGGCAGCCGTGATTTTGGACATCAACGAGTATCAGAAGATACTGGAGCGACTAGAGGACCTGGAAGATCTCAAGACCCTGAAGGCGATGCGGAGCAAGCCGCTTACCTTTAAGAGGCTTGAGGACTTCCTCGCCGAATACACTCCAAGCGTATCAGATCCTGCTTGAACGGGGGGGCCGAACGCGACCTGAAGCGGTTATCGGCAGAGGGATTTCGTTGGCTGATCGCTGTTATCAGGGGCCTGGCCGACAATCCGAGACCTTCTGGGTGTAGGAAGATTGCCGGTTCGCGACGCGATTGGCGCGTCAGGGTTGGCAGCTATCGGGTCATTTATGAAATCGACGATAAGTCTCAACTCGTCAAGGTGATGAGAGTCAGGCGTAGACGAGAGGTGTATCGATAAAAGTAGAGTCACGCGCAGGATCAGGTTGAGGTAACCAACGCGGTCATCGCCGACTTCCTGGCCAATGGCGTATTTGCCGAGGCAGGCAAGAATATCAAGAATCCTGATGCCGTCATAACCGGGGAAATCAAGCGCTTCTATGGTCGAGCCGGGTTAAACGCCGCGGGGTGGATCACGCTCCCTCTCAGCCCGGTCTGGCTCCTTAGTATACCCATGCAGTCGAGCGAAGGCGGGGTAGACCTAGAAATTTCGATTCGGCGACCTGATGGCACCCCGCTGGGCACGTACAACGGCCGTTCACAGTTCTCCGACTGGTACACCATGTACAATAACTCGATCTACGGCGTGGGGACAGCGCTGAATCGGTCCTTTACGCAGACGATGCAGCAGATACGAGATCAGATAATCGCCGATAAGGGCAAGTTTTGAGTCGACGGCCATCCTTCACGATGATAGTCGAGAGAGTGTCGAGTCTGACCTGGCTACACTTTCGACGGGTCGAGCACGCGGAGGCGGGAGAAGTAAGTTCGATAGAATCCGCGATCTCGGGTGACCAGGCGCTCGGCTTGGGATATCGCATGCGCACCGATGAGGAAATCCGCCACAACGCGTTTGTGCTGGCCTCCTCGGCCCCGGTATGTTCTCCAGACTCTGCTGGCCACGAGCGCCGTTTTGAGTTCGAGAGGACTGTATGCGACCCCGAGGCGGTCCATAGCGTCTTGCGCGGCATCCGGCGACGGAAAGAAGCTCGCCACCTCTGCCCACACCACCTCGCACGCGATGAGTTGGCCCTCATTCAGGCAGGAATAGAGCAACCTGCGTGATCCGAGTCCAAACGTCGGATCTGCTCCAAACACATCTAACAGCACACTGGTATCGACCGCCGTGATCACACCGCGTCCGCTTTGCCTCGTAGGGAAGTGATCAGGTCATCCGTTGGACGCTTCAGCCTGAGGACCCCGTACACGCTCTCTACGGCATCTTGCGCGGTCGCCTTGGTGGCCACCAGACGGCCCTTCTCTTCGCTGAAGTCCAGAGCGTTTCCCGGGCGAATCCCTAGGCGTTCCCGGAGAGGCTTGGGAATC
>JAGWRQ010000101.1 GCA_028869615.1 Candidatus Methylomirabilota bacterium
CTGGCAAGACACTGGGCATGATCTTCGAGAAGCCGTCGCTCAGGACTCGAGTCACCTTTGAGGTCGGCATGGCCCAGTTGGACGGCCGCGCCATCTATTTAGCGCCTACTGACATCCAGCTTGGGACACGGGAAACTGTCAAGGATGTCGCGAAGAATCTCGAGCGATGGGTCGATGGGGTTGTGGCACGGACCTTCACCCACGGGACCGTACAAGAGCTGGCCCGCCACGCGGCGATCCCGGTTATCAACGGGTTGAGCGACCTGACCCATCCATGCCAGATTCTCGCGGATCTCTTCACCCTTCGTGAAAAGTGTGGCTCACTTCGCGGCGTAAAGGTTGCCTACATCGGTGACGGCAATAACGTCTGTCACTCATGGCTGTACGGTGCGGCGAGGACCGGAATCGAGCTTCAAGTGGCCTGTCCGCAAGGGTACGAACCGGATGCTGACGTTGTGGTCGTCTCCCGCCAGGAGGCCAAAGCTTCCGGTGGGCGTATTACAGTGCTGAATGATGCCAGACAGGCGGCGGAGGGAGTTGATGTTCTGTACACCGATGTCTGGACCAGCATGGGCCAGGAGGCCGAGGCGACGAAGAGGCGGCGGGACTTCCAGGCGTTCCAGGTCGATGCGGCGCTGGTCCGACTGGCTAAACCCGACGTGCTGGTCATGCACTGCCTGCCGGCCCACCGCGGCGAAGAGATTACCGATGAGGTCCTTGACGGCCCGCATTCGATTGTGTATGACGAGGCCGAAAACCGGCTCCACGTCCAGAAGGCAATCCTGGTGACGCTGCTAGGACGCCCAGATGGGGGTTCAGAGGAGAGCGGGGTATAAGCTGCTCTTGCGAGGTGAGCGGCGTCGCGGAAGGAGCGCGATGAAGGAAGTGAAAAAGATCGTTCTGGCCTACTCCGGCGGGCTTGATACGTCGGTGATCCTGCGCTGGCTCATCGAGACCTACCAGGCGGAGGTGATCGCGTTCTGCGCCGACCTGGGGCAGGGCGAGGAACTGGAGCCGGTCCGGGAGAAGGCGCTCAAAACTGGCGCCAGCAAGGTCTATATCAAAGACCTGAGAGAAGAGTTTGTCCGTGACTTCGTCTTCCCCTGTCTGCAGGCGAATGCGGTCTATGAGGGACGCTACCTGCTTGGCACCTCGATGGCGAGGCCGCTGATCGCGAAACACCAGATGGCGGTGGCGCGAAAGGAGGGCGCGGACGCGGTGGCGCATGGCGCCACCGGGAAAGGGAACGATCAGGTCCGTTTTGAGCTCTCCTATTATGCCATTGACCCGCGCATTCGGGTTATCGCGCCATGGCGTGAATGGAACCTGAATTCACGGTCGGATCTCATTGCCTACGCAAAGAGGCATGACATTCCGGTACCAACTACAAAGGCGCGGCCGTACAGCACCGATCGGAACCTGTTTCACATAAGCTTCGAGGGCGGGGTACTGGAAGACCCTTGGCAGGAGCCGCCGGACGAGATGTTTGTCTTGAGCGTCTCGCCGGAGCAGGCGCCGGACCGCGCGACCTATGTCGAGGTTGAGTTCCAGGATGGTCGGCCTGTGGCGTTGGACGGCAAGCGCCTCTCGCCCGCCAGGCTGCTTCAGCGCTTGAACAGGATCGGCGGCGAACACGGGATCGGTCGGGTCGATGTGGTCGAGAACCGTTACGTCGGGATGAAGTCGCGGGGTGTGTACGAGACGCCTGGGGGCACCATCCTGCAGGCCGCTCACCGCGCCGTGGAATCGCTCACGATGGATCGCGAGGTGATGCACCTCCGCGACTCCCTCATCCCCCGCTTCTCGGAGCTGGTCTACTACGGGTATTGGTTCTCCCCGGAGATGGAGCTGCTCCTGCGGACGATCGAGGCGTCGCAAGAGGGGGTGACCGGCACGGCGCGAGTCAAACTCTACAAAGGCAACTGCGAGGTCGTGGGGCGCAAATCGGCGGTCTCGCTGTATGATCCGGCCTTCGCGACATTTGAGGCGGACCAAGTGTACCGACAGTCAGACGCCGAGGGGTTCATTCGATTGAACGCGTTGCGGCTCAGGATTCGGGCGCTAAGAAAGCTGTCAGCTGTCAGCTGTCAGCCGTCAGCCCGTGCGAAAGGGAAGCGGTTGGAGCGATGAAAGCGGGACCGAGGACTCGAAAGCCGTGGGGCGGACGGTTTAAGCAGGCGACCGATCCGGCAGTGGAAGCGTACACCGCCTCGATCCAGTTTGACCGTCGCCTCTTCAAGTACGACATCGCCGGCAGTATTGCGCACGCGCGGATGCTGGCGAAGTGTGGCCTGCTGACCAAGGCCGAGACCGATAAGATTGTGGCGGGGCTTCAGGAGATCGGGGGCGAGATCGAGCGCGGCGAGTTTCGTTTCGACCCCTCGTTGGAAGACATTCACATGGCGATCGAGACCCGGCTGACCGAGAAGGTGGGGGAGGCCGGCGCAAAGCTTCACACCGGCCGGAGTCGGAATGACCAAGTGGCCCTCGATCTGCGACTCTATCTCAGGGAACAGATCGGAGAGGTTCGCCATCTGATTGCGGGGCTTGAGCGAGCCCTGATCGCGCAGGCCGAAGCCCACCTTGACCTGCTCATGCCCGGCTACACTCACATGCAGCGGGCTCAGCCGATTCTCTTAGCGCACCACCTGATGGCCTATGTAGAGATGCTGGAGCGGGATCGCGAGAGGCTGCACGATGCGCTTCGCAGGGTTGAGGTCCTTCCATTGGGCTCAGGCGCGCTGGCCGGGGTCGGCCTGCCGATCGATCGCGGCTTCGTCGCCAGGGCGCTTCGGTTTCGGACGCTGTCGGCCAATTCACTGGATGCGGTTTCGGACCGCGACTTCGTCATCGAGCCGCTGTTCGCCTGCGCGCTGCTGATGGCGCACCTGTCAAGACTGGCAGAAGAGATTGTCCTGTGGACCTCGGCAGAGTTCGGATTCATTGAGCTACCGGACGCCTTCGCCACCGGCTCCAGCATGATGCCTCAGAAGAAGAACCCGGATGTAGCTGAGCTGGCGCGCGGGAAGACCGGCCGCGTCTTCGGCGCTCTAGTGGCGCTGTTCACCGTCATCAAGGGACTGCCGCTCAGCTATAACCGCGACCTGCAGGAGGACAAGGAACCGCTCTTCGATAGCGTGGAGTCTGTCAAGGCAACCCTCCTCGTCATGGCGTCACTGGTGAGCAGGCTCACGTTCTGTGCGGATCGGATGCGGCAGGCGGCAGAGGACGGATTTTTAAACGCCACCGATTTGGCCGACTACCTGGTGTGCAAGGGGATGCCATTCCGGCAGGCTCACGAGGTGGTGGGCCTTCTTGTCCGAGGCGCGCTTGCCAAGAGGTGTCGGCTCGAGGAGCTTGCGCTGAAGGAGTTGCAGGCCGCCTCCCGCTTGTTCGAGAAGGATGTCTTTGCCTATATCGCGCTCGAGGCCTGCATCGAGCGGCGGACGGTCACCGGCGGGACCGCGACGGGCGCGGTGAAGAAGGCGATCAAAGCCGCCAAAACCAGACTTCGGAGTCGATAAGATGCGGATTCGGCAGATCATCGTTGCAGCGTCTCTTGGCTTTCTTGTGCTCTCCGGGTGCGGCCGGAGCGGTCCGCCGGTGGTTCCGGTCCTGGCGGAGCCATCGCCGCCGACCGATCTGACGGCTCTTGTGCGGAGCCGCACGGTGGTCCTTGCGTGGACCAGGCCGACGACCAATGTCGATGGCACTGCGCTGAAATACCTGGCCGCGTTCCAAATCTCCCGGCAGCAAACGGCCCCTCAGACCTCTGCCTACTCGGTTATCGCCACCGTGAAGGCTGAGAAGCCGGAGAACGCCGTCGTTTCAGGCAGTCGGTATGCCTTTACCGATAGCCATGTGGTTGTGGGCGCCAGGTATGCGTACGTCATCGAATCGGTGAGTCGGCGAGGGATCGTTGGGCCATCGTCAACGGAAGCGACCGCCCTTGTCACCGTCGAGATTGAGGCTCCCTCCAGCCTGCGAGCAGCGGCCGGCGAACGAGCGATCCGCCTCTCCTGGGTTGCGCCGACCCGACGAGTTGATGCAAGCCCGCTGGCCATTGTCCCAAGGTATAATATCTACCGAGGCGCCAGCCCAGGCCGATACGATCCATTCCCAATCAATCGGGAGCCCGTCCAGAGCACGCAATTCCAGGATACGAATCTGGTCAACGACCAGACATACTACTACCGCGTGGCGGCAGTGGAGAGTCAGGAACCGCCCTGGCAGGAGGGGTTGCTGTCCGGCGAGGTGAGTGCGGTACCGGTCGATCTGACGCCTCCGGCCCCTCCACAACGCGTACGGGCGGTTGTTGGGCCTGGGCTGGTCGTCTCGCTGAGCTGGGAGTTGAACCGCGAATCGGACCTGCTGGGCTATCGCGTCTATCGAAGCGACGCGACGGAACTCCCCCCTCACCGACTGACAGAAGCCCCGCTCAAATCGCCTTCCTTCACCGACCGATCGGTCCGATCAGGCGGTCGGTACCTTTACACGGTGACGGCCGTTGACGCCTCTTCCAGACACAACGAAAGCGTCGCCTCGGAGGCCATCGAGGTCCGCGTCCCGTAACACATCCCCCACCATTGTTGGTGGGACCTCAACCTTGCCGGTGCGAAGCTCCGCATGTTAGGATTACAAGGTGATGCTGTGAAGGATGCTGCTTGATGAAGGTTACCCGCTACAGCTACCTGCTGACTTTCAATGACAGAAAGTGGCATGAGCACCTCACTGAACATGGAGCAGTAAAGCGGTTCGTGGTGCAGTATGAGACCTTCATCGACGGAAACTGGTGCCCGATTATTCGCTACGATACCGCCCATGGCTTTCCGCATATGGACAGGATCCACCCTGATGGTACCGTAGAGAAGATCCCCCTACTCACCAAGGAGCTGGGAGAGGCGTTGACATTCGCTGATCAGGACATCGACGAGAACTGGGCACGGTACAAAGAGGCATACCTGAAAAGGAAGAGATCATGACGGAGCAAGAGCTGTTCACAAAAAATCTAAAGCTATCAACCGAGTTCGACCTCTACCTCATCGAGCATCCCGAGGTGGCCGAACAGATTCCGGAAAACGCCTTGGTCGTCCTCCTGCCAGAGGAAGACCAAGAACTATGCGAGAGGAACCTCGAGATGGCGAGAACTCGCCAGGAGTCTGGGCAGGCAGTGGTGCATGTCAGGATCGAAAAGGTCGCTCCCCCTCGCTCACGACTGGTGAAACCAAGGGTAGAGGTAGCGGCTTAAGGCACTCCGCTGACTGGATATCCTCTACGGGTGAGAGGGTGTGCCGAATGGACGACCCAGCGAAGGATGTGCGGACTACGGGTGGAATCTGCACACCAGCGGTGCGCGCACTGGGCAAGCCTTGCCCGATTCACGGAACCCACCCGTCGGCACTTGGTCGGAGTGCGCCAGCACACGAGGGGTTGGCGCGCCTGGTCCGTGTGCGGTCGGATCGGGCCCTACGGGCCGATGAGACTGCGATAGGTGGTGTAGACGCGGTTATCGAGGCCCCGCACAAAGAGCCGGACTAGGCCCCCATCGAGGACCGCCGCGGGCCCGCTGAGCGTGAGGCCATCCCCCGGGACCTCGCCCCAGCCGCTCCAGTCGAGCACGTGGTGGTTCTCGTAGATTTTGTTGTCGATGCCCTGGACGAACAGGCGCAGAAAGGTATTCACGGGGCCGTTTACCATGACCGCCGGCTGGCTCGGGGTGAGCCCCCCGAAGGGGACCTCGCTCCAGCCGCTCCAGGAGATGCCCCCGCGGCGGGTGTTCTAGTAGATCCGGCTGTCGATCCCCCGCACGAATAGGCGCAGGGTACTCCCCTCCAGGGCTACGGCCGGGCTGCTCAGGGTTAGCCCCCCACCGGGGACCTCGGTCCACACCGGGTCGGGCACGAGCCTTCCGATCTTGTTGCCACTCGCCTCGGTGAACCAGAGGGCCCCGTCCGGGCCGGCGGTGATGCCAGACGGGTTGCTGCCAGCCGTGGGGAGGGCGAATTCGGTGATGGCCCCGGCCGTCGTGATCCGCCCGATCTTGTTGCCACTCGCCTCGGTGAACCAGACGTCGGACACCCCGAAGACCCCGGTCGGGCCGGCGGTGATGCCAAAGGGCTGGCTGCTCGCCGTGGGGATGACAAACTCGGTGATGACCCCGGCCGTCGTAATCCGCCCGATCTTGTTGGTAAAGAACTCGGTGAACCAGAGGGCCCCGTCCGGGCCGGCGGTGATGCCTACCGGGGTGCTGTCAGCCGTGGGGAGGGCGAATTCGGTGATGGCCCCGTTGTTCATAATCCGCCCGATCTTGTTGCCATTCTCCTCGGTGAACCAGAGCGCCTCGTCCGGGCCGGCGGTGATGCCTACCGGGGTGCCCACCGTGGGGAATTCAGTTACGGTGGCAGCACCCGCCACGCCGACCAGCCCCGCGCACCAGAGGGTCAGGCCGACCACCAGCACGCCACACGTGCGCCGGAACATCTCCAGAAGCCGCCTTGCGAGAGGCCACCCACTCGTTTCCGGAGTCGTAGGAGCTATCGCTCCTCCCCGCCGTTGACTCCCCAGCCCCCACTGGTGCTGCCCGTCGACTGCTGCCATTGTGTCCTCCGTCTCTGTTAGGAGATCATCGCCGCATCCCTCGGCGCTACCGTCGCGAGTCTGGCGTTACCGCTGTTGTCAGGTGCCTTTCAGAATACACCTCTTCTCTCACAGGCCTCCGTCAGCGTCAAGGTGCGCTTTCGTATAGTGCACTCTCGTATGGCTCCGGTCGGAAGTGCAGGTTACGGGGGTGTAATCTGCACCTGAGATGGCGGCTGAACTTCTTCGGGGTTGCCGCAGGGTAACCCTCCCAAGTCTGTGCGTATCTGGTGTCTCCGCGATGTGGCAACAAGCAAGCCCCACTGACGCCTTCTCCTACAGAGTCGCTCACCGTTCACTGAAATCGGGCCGCCGCAAGCCATTCCAAACCCTCTTCCTTGTGCATCCGCTCGTCATGCCCGATTTGACGAAATACATCCGCTACACTCTCAAAGGAGCCGTAGTCTTCCTCAAAAAGGCTCTTGAAAGACTCTGACTCAAACTGGGGATTGTCCGCCACGAATTCCATGTATTCGTGCTCGGCATGGTCCTCAAATTGGGCGTTCAACAGATAACTCCACGACGGCTTGATGACATAAAGGAGCCAGCAGATGTGGTAGTAGGTGAAGGCGATCACCTGGGGCAGGATGCGATAGAGGAGAACATTTTCTTTGATTCCGCGAGCATGGGTGAGTTCCTCCAGGATGAGCAAGTGCCACATCTCGTTATCTTGAGCCTCGCGGGCCTCCTTGACCCGATCGAAGACCCGACGGGCAAAATCACGATCTGCATACATGTGGGTAATGGCGATGTAGGCCACGTTCTCCCAGGACTG
>JAGWRQ010000102.1 GCA_028869615.1 Candidatus Methylomirabilota bacterium
ATCACGATACGTACCTGATCGGCCTTCCGCTCGACATCAATCCCGGACACTCCAGCGTGATACACTCGTTCTTTGATGAAGCGCCGGAATTTCAAGTCTTCATGTAGGGCGTCTGCATACCCCTTCACGGCAAACCACCTGGACCTCCATGGTTTGATGAGGCCCAGCCGAAATCCTATCGGGTGTACCTTCTGTCCCATCACACCTCCACCTTCTCGTTTCAACCAGAACTTACAGGAGCGGGCTCATCCCGCCCTTCCGCAAGGTACGCGTCAAAGGGCAGCTTCCTTCTCTGTGAGGACAATAGTGATGTGGCTGCTCCGTTTCCTTATCGGGTTCGACCGTCCCATGGCACGAGGACGGAACCGCTTCATGGTCGGGCCCTGATCCACAAAGGCCTCCTTGACGAACAGACGATCGATATTCTTTGCGCCGTGATTATGTTGGGCATTGGCAAGCGCCGACTTCAGAATCTTCTCGACAGCCCTGGCGGCATACTTTTTCGTATACTTCATGGTATCGAGAGCCTGGTTAATGCCGCGACCACGAATAAGATCAACGACAAGTCTCACCTTACGTGCCGGAATTCCAATATAGCGACCGACTGCGCGACATTCCATGATCGATTCGACTCTCTTTATTTGAGTGCAGTGGAACGAGCGGTATGCGCTCCGTGCCCACGGAAGGTCCTGGTTGGAGAGAACTCCCCTAGCTTGTGCCCGACCATATTCTCGGAAATGTAGATCGGGATAAACTTCTTGCCGTTATGGATTGCCAGCGTATGCCCGACGAACTCAGGAAGAATAACGGATCGTCTCGACCATGACTTGATGATCTTCTTCTCTCTTCCTTCGTTCATCGCCTCGATCTTCTTGAGAAGCTTCGGTTCAACGAACGCACCCTTTTTCAGTGACCTCGGCACGCTAACCTCCACACAGTGTTTCGAGTTTCAGGTTTCGAGTTTCAGGTTCTAGATTCCATGTACTCCCAACCCGAAACACGAAACTTATTTTCTTCGCTTTACAATAACACGATCCGATGGCTTTCCCTTCTTCCTGGTTTTCCGCTCGAGCTTTCCCCAGGGACTACAAGGATGGCGACCACCGGAAGTTTTTCCCTCGCCACCACCCAGCGGGTGGTCATGAGGGTTCATGGCTACACCACGAACGGAGGGCCTGATCCCAAGCCATCGCGACCGACCAGCCTTTCCTAGCGAGACGTTCTCATAATCCAGGTTTCCTACCTGGCCAATGACCGCCATACAATCAAGGCTGATCCGACGTAACTCACCTGAGGGAAGCTTTACCAAGCCGAGACCGCCCTCTTTAGCTAAAAATTGTACACCGGAGCCGGCGCTTCTAGCCAGTTGCGCTCCCTTACCGGGCTTCAACTCAAGGTTATGAAGCGTCATGCCGACAGGAATAGCGCGCAATGGGAGAGCGTTCCCGACCTTGACTTCCGCATTCGGGCCGGACATCAGCTGCTCCCCGACCTGAAGGCCCAATGGCCCAACGATGTAGCGCTTTTCCCCGTCCGCATAGTGGAGAAGAGCAATTCGCGCGGACCGGTTCGGATCGTACTCGATCGATGCCACCTTTGCAGGGATCCCGGACTTGTCTCGCTTAAAATCAACGAGGCGATACTGCCGCTTGTGACCACCCCCACGATGACGGACGGTAAGCCTGCCGACCTTGTTCCGGCCTCCACTCTTCGGAAGCGGACGGAGAAGTGTCTCCTCCGGGGTGGACCTGGTCACATCAGCGTACTCCAGAACCGTCTGGAAGCGCCTGCCAGAAGATGTCGGTTTGTATGCTCGGATGGGCATCTACGCTCCCTCGAAGAATTCGATGGCTTCCCCTTCTTTCAGGGTTGCCACCGCCTTCTTCCAATCGGGTGTACGACCGACAAAGCGGCCCACTCGCTTTAATTTACCCTTGACGGAAAGAGTCCGCACCTGAAGTACCTTTACTCGAAACAGCGATTCGACCGCACGCTTGATCTCGATCTTATTGGCATCTCGGGCCACTTCGAAAAGGTACTGGTTGGCGGCATCCTTCAAATCGGTCCCTTTTTCAGTGATGAGAGGACGACGGATGATCTGATATGCCCCTCTCATGGCCTCCATGCCTCTTCTACCGTGCTTACCGCACTCTTGGTCATGACAAGGGTATCATGCCTCAGGATATCGTACACGTTCAGCCCCTGCGTCGGTATAAGTGTGAGATGAGGTAGATTACGGCAGGACTTGGCCGTCGCATCATTTTGCCCCACGTGGTCTGTCACAATCAATGCGCGTCCCTGAACCCCCAATCGCTCCAGCAGGGCTTTGAACGCCTTTGTGCTCGGTTCCTCCAGTGAAAGGCTGTCGACCACCATAAACTGACCGGCTCTGACCTTCTCAGAGAGGGCAGCTCGAAGCGCGGCCGCCCGTACTTGACGCGGGACTACGTAGCCGTAACTCCGAGGCTTGGGACCGAATACCGTACCCCCACCACGCCACAGGGGTGAGCGTCTTGTGCCGGATCGTGCTCGACCAGTCCCCTTCTGCTTCCAGGGCTTTTTTCCGCCCCCGCGAACTTCAGATCGCGTACGGGTCGAAGCGGTCCCCTGACGACGATTGGCAAGCTGCATCTTGACCACGTCGTGCAATAACTGTGGCACAGTGATGACGCCGAACACCGCCTCATCAAGAGCAACATCTGTTGTTTTCACGCCGTTCGTATCCAAAGCCTGGACTGTAACCGCCATCGCCTTAGCCTCGCTTGGAGATCGTAACCAGGCCGCCGGCCGGTCCGGGCACAGCGCCCTTGACCAGCACCAGATTCTGCTCTGGGAGAACCTTCACGACCTTGAGCCCCTTGACGCTCGCAGTATCGGTACCCATCCGTCCAGGCATATGGTGTC
Organism: Candidatus Methylomirabilota bacterium; assembly: GCA_028869615.1. Classification (GTDB taxonomy): domain Bacteria; phylum Methylomirabilota; class Methylomirabilia; order Methylomirabilales; family Methylomirabilaceae; genus Methylomirabilis. The sequence goes on from JAGWRQ010000102.1 coordinate 2,905, forward strand.
CTTTGAAGACCCTGGACGGAAAGGACGACGCACCGATTGACCCCGGGGCGCGGTGGAACATAGAGCCATGCGTCTCAGGACCGCCGAGATATCCCCACCGCTTAACCCCGCCCTGAAAGCCCTTCCCTTTTGTAATCCCGGTCACGCAGACTGTCTCTCCCGGCGCGAACAGGTCCACGGTCAGAGTCAGACCAACGGGATACTTCGAACTCTCCACGGGTTCCAGCCGAAACTCCCTGAGATGTTTCTGGGGCGCTACCTTGGCCTTATCGAAGTGGCCCTTGAGCGGCCGGGTGACCTTCCTGGTCTTCCGTTCCGCCCGGTAGCCGATCTGGATCGCCTCGTAGCCGTCAGTCCCGATGGTCCTCCGTTGTACGACCGGGCACGGACCAGCCTCAATGATAGTGACCGGGATGGCATCCCCGTTAGCGTTAAACAGTTGCGTCATCCCGACTTTTTTACCAAGCAATCCGATGCTCACAGCAATTAATCCTTTAATCCTTAGCTAGCAGTTATCAGCTTCCAGCCGGCTATTACTAGCTGATCACGTTTTCTAGAGCTTAATCTCCACGTCGACACCAGCCGGCAGGTCGAGCCGCATCAGGGCATCTACCGTCTGAGGCTGCGCATCCACGATATCCATCAGCCGTAAATGGGTCCGGATCTCGAACTGTTCGCGCGACTTCTTATCGATGTGCGGCGAGCGCAACACGGTAAATCGACTGATCTTAGTCGGTAGCGGAATGGGTCCAGAGACCCTCGCGCCCGTTCGCTGGGCAGTATTGACAATCTCCTTGGCCGACTGGTCAAGGATTCGGTGATCATAGGCCTTCAGCCTGATTCGTATCCGCTGATTTTCCATTATTCCCTGTTCTGGCCCCCTACTCCACCACCTCGCTCACCACGCCGGCCCCGACGGTGCGGCCGCCCTCGCGGATCGCGAAGCGTAACTCCTTCTCCATGGCGATCGGCTGAATCAGTTCGACCGCAAGGCTGACGTTGTCGCCCGGCATGACCATTTCGGTCCCCGCGGGGAGCGTACAGACCCCGGTCACGTCGGTGGTCCGGAAGTAGAACTGGGGCCGATAGCCGTTGAAGAAGGGGGTATGACGGCCGCCCTCTTCCTTGGTGAGAATGTAGGCCTCGGCCTTAAAGCGCGTGTGGGGGGTAATGGAACCGGGCTTGGCCACCACCTGGCCGCGCTCCACCTCTTCGCGCTTGGTCCCCCGCAGGAGCAGTCCCACGTTGTCGCCGGCCTGGCCCTGGTCGAGGAGCTTGCGGAACATCTCGACGCCGGTCACGACGGTCCGCTGGGTGTCCCGGATGCCGATGAGCTCCACCTCGTCAGCCACCTTGATGATGCCGCGCTCGACGCGGCCGGTGACGACGGTCCCGCGCCCGGAGATCGAGAAGACGTCCTCAATCGGCATGAGGAACGGCTTGTCGAGGACGCGAACGGGGGCGGGGAAGTAGGCATCGACGGCGTCCATGAGTTCGAAGATCGGTGCGGCCGCCGGGTTGCTGCGGTCACCGCTGCCGGCCTCCAACGCTTTGAGCGCGCTGCCGCGAACGAAGGGGATCTCGTCGCCGGGGAAGTTGTAGCTCGTGAGCAGCTCGCGGACCTCCAGTTCGACCAGCTCGAGCAGTTCGGGGTCATCCACCAGGTCGACCTTGTTCAGGAAGACGACGAGGTTGGGGACGTTGACCTGGCGGGCGAGCAGGATATGCTCGCGGGTCTGCGGCATCGGCCCTTCGGAGGCGGCGACGACCAGGATCGCGCCGTCCATCTGGGCGGCGCCGGTAATCATGTTCTTGATGTAGTCGGCGTGGCCGGGGCAGTCGACGTGCGCGTAGTGGCGCTTTTGCGTCTCGTACTCCACGTGCGCGATATTGATGGTGATCCCCCGCTCCTTCTCCTCCGGCGCTTTATCGATCTGGTCGAAGGGGACGAAGTTGACCTTCGGGTTCGCCGCGTGCAGGACCTTCGTGATCGCCGCGGTCAGGGTGGTCTTGCCGTGGTCGATGTGCCCGATGGTCCCGATGTTCATGTGTTCTTTCGTCCGCTCGAATTTCGCCTTGGCCATAGCCAACTCCTTTAGCAACGAAACTGCGTCCGCCTACCGTCCACCGAGGGCGGCTTCAATTGACTCTGTCAACAAGTTGATACCAAGAATACTATCTGGAGCCCACGACCAGGATTGAACTGGTGACCTCATCCTTACCAAGGATGCGCTCTGCCGACTGAGCTACGTGGGCTGATCTGCCGAGGAGGCAGCAATCGGATCAAGCAGCATGCCGATTCGAAAGGCGCACCAATACAGTCTCTGGAGCGGGAAACGGGATTCGAACCCGCGACCCTCAGCTTGGAAGGCTGACGCTCTAGCCAACTGAGCTATTCCCGCCCAAGCTTATAGCAGTGTTACCTCAGGCGTTGAATAATCCTGCCAAAGAAGAATCCCTCGTCTCCGGACTGGCTCCTCCTGCATCAGTCCGTTCCGATGGTGGGGAGAGGAGGGTTCGAACCTCCGAAGGCAACGCCAGCAGATTTACAGTCTGCCCCCTTTGGCCGCTTGGGTATCTCCCCGCATCTCCCTTCGGGATCTCCCCGAGTGCCAGCTCTCCATGGAGCTGGCGAAGGGATTTGAACCCCCGACCGGCTGATTACAAATCAGCTGCTCTGCCAACTGAGCTACGCCAGCACGTAAACCCTTAGACTATGAATAATTTAAGGGACGCGCAAGGTAACTATATAGATATTGTAAGTAAAAAGCAAGCAATAATTTCTATTATGGGTATTTTTTGGAAATAATCGCAGTTTCTTGTCCATTCGCTGGAAGCTGCTTCATAACACTATGTTGCCGCCGGATCTCAAAGAGGAAGACAGCGGCGGCGGCGGCGGCATTGAGAGAATCCACACGACCATGCGTGGGGATTCGCGCAAGCAGATCGCATCGCTGTCGTACTAACACTGTCAGTCCCCGATGCTCGCCCCCGATAACCAGGGCCAGCGAAACACGCAAATCAATCTCGTAGAGTGATTCTGCAGCGCCTGGATCTGCCCCGAGAATCCAGATGCCCTGTTCTTTCAGCCACGCGAGAAACGCCGGCAGACCCGCGACCCTCGCCACCGGCAGATGCTCCACAGCCCCGGCAGATGCCTTCGCCACTGCCGGGGTTACCCCAACAGCGCGATGCTTCGAGATGAAGAGCCCGTCTACTCCGGCAGCCTCCGCTGTGCGAATGATCGCTCCAAGATTTTGAGGGTCCTGAACTCCATCAAGCAACAGCAACAGCAGCGGAGACGAGGAGCGAGCCTTCATTCGGGTGACCAGATCGAAAGGGTCGTTGTAGCCCACCTCGCCGACAACAGCCAGAACGCCTTGGTGTGTAACCCCCTTAGCCAGTTCGTCAAGCCGCTGTCGTTTTTCCTGTTTAAAGGGTATGCCCAACTCTCTGGCGCGCTTTACAATTTCGGTAATCCTGTGATCATACCGTTCCCTCGCCAGATAAATCCGATCGATGTGACGTTGCCCGGCTCGAAGCGCCTCCAGCACAGCATGAGGTCCGACGAGTATCTGCTCCGTCATGGCCTCTGTGTCTTCATACGGACCTTATCACCGATATCGTCTACGACTACCTCCAGATCGGCCAACCAGGCGCGAATGGCGTCGGCAGTCGCCCAGTCCTTCCTGTCACGGCACTGAGCGCGATACTGCACGATGATCTCGATCTTGTCTTCTGGTAACGGTCGTCCGGACGCAGCCGTTGACTCGATAGCATCACGAGCTTCAAGATACTCCTTCTGCGACACCTCTGTTGTCCAGCCAACAGGAATGCGACGAGTGAAGCTGACCCGCTTACCCTCAAACAGGCCGCCCAACACCGATCCTAGCTTCGACAAAGTCTCCCCCGCCAGACCCAGGGCGTGCACGAGGGATTGCTTCGGCGTACTATCCGCACTGCTCAGAGCAATGTTCATCCCCCTGGTCAGGTTAAACAATGCGGCCAGCGCGCGCGGCGTATTCAAATCATCATCCATCGCATCCGTAAACTCTTGCTTCGCCTCGCGAATCTGGTCCAAAAGGGGCAGGGGATCAATGCGCAACAGGTCAGCCTTTGGGCTCCGGATATCCCGGAAACGCCGCACCTCATCCAGCACATTGCGGAATCGATCCTCTGCGGCCATCGCGCTGTTCAGCGCGTCCTCCGAAAAGTCTACGGGTGCCCGGTAGTGAGTTCCGAGCAGAAACAGCTTCAGCGCACAAGGGCTGATGCGCCCGAGGAGCTCCCGGACTGTCAGGATATTGCCCAGCGACTTCGACATCTTTTCGGCGCGGATGTTGACGAATCCGTTATGGATCCAGTAGCGAGCAAATGGCTTGCCGGTGGCGCACTCCGACTGCGCAATCTCATTCTCGTGATGGGGAAAGATCAGATCGGCCCCCCC
>JAGWRQ010000103.1 GCA_028869615.1 Candidatus Methylomirabilota bacterium
CGCCCGGACGACCGCGAGATCGCTGCCTTTGTGACCGCCTCCCTTGCCTATGGGAACGTCAAGCAGATCCATCGCAGCGCCAAGGCCGCACTGGAAGCCATGGGCGACAGCCCGGCCAAGTTCATCCGGCGATTCGATCCTACCCATGATACCGCTCGGTTTCAGCAATTCGTTCACCGCTTCAATTCGGGTGTCGATCTTGCGCTGCTCTGCTATCTGCTCCATCAGGCCATCGCAGCAGCAGGATCACTTCAGGCCTTTTTTCTTAAAGGGTACGATCCCACTCACGAAGATATCGAGCCGGCCCTGACCAGCTTTGTTGAGCGGATGCTGTCGCTGGATATCTCGCCATCCTATCCCTCTGGTCTACTTCCAGCGAAGGCCGGTGTCCGTTTCTTTTTTCCCTCGCCTGCCCAGGGGAGCGCCTGCAAGCGCCTCAATCTGTTCCTGCGCTGGATGGTGCGTCGCGGGGATGCGATCGATTTCGGCATCTGGGCAGAGGTCTCACCGGCAAAGCTGATCGTGCCGCTCGACATACATGTGGCACGAATCGTCCGGCAGCTCAGCCTGACCAGGATCAAGCAGCCCAACTGGCGAATGGCCAAAGAGGTGACGGGGCGGCTTCGCGCCTTCGATCCAGAGGATCCGGTGAAGTATGACTTTGCCCTTTGCCGTCTCGGGATCCTGAAGCAGCCGATTCCTGACCCGGGATAATGGAAACTCCGCGCTGTCCGGCCTACAGTGGGCCGCCTTCGGTGCAGCCACAATGCGATTATACTGATTAGCATGGATCGTGTGACTAGGCTCTTTCCACTCTGGGCGGTGCTCATCTCGACTGCTGCTGTCGTCTATCCCGCACCACTGATCCCACTCAAGTGGGCGATCGTGCCACTGTTAGGAGTCGTTATGTTCGGAATGGGCGTAACGCTCACGCCGAGCGATTTCACAGCCATCATGAAGCGGCCTGTCGTCATCGCCCTCGGTGTGGTCCTACAGTTCCTCCTGATGCCACTGATCGGATGGCTGTTGACGGACGCGGCTTCTTTCCCTGCCGTTACCGCTGGCGGTGGGCGTCGTGTTGGTGGGCGCGGCGCCGGGAGGGACCGCCTCCAATGTGATCACCTATCTGGCTAGGGGCGATGTGGCGCTGTCCATCACCCTGACCTCAATGACGACCATGCTGGCCGTGAAATATTTTTCACCCGCTGCAGCGCTGCCGGGCGCCCTCTTCAGCATCTGGCATAACCTTTCAGGCGCAGGCTGGCCAGTTTGTGGTCTCGGACTGGTTGGCGAAAATAGGATCGCGTGTTCCACAGGGGGCAAGCTTCGCGGGCAAGACGACCACCGTCTACCCGTCTTCCTTCGACAGGTCCCAGTAGTCCTTCTCTGGTGTATGGCTATTCCTGATGGGAAGAGGTCCCTCACGTTCGGCCAAGGCGTTCCGAATAGCGGCTAACAGTTCGTCGTTGTCGGGTGGCTTGAGGAAAAAGGCCTTTGCGCCGGCGCTCAGGGCGCGCTCCCTGATAGTCAATGGATCGCGGCCGGTCAGCACGATAACGGGGATCGACGTTTGAGTGATAGACGCCAATCGCTCCATGACAATAAAGCCGTCGCCTCCCGGCAGTCCAATGTCGAGAATGACCAGGTCCGGCTCTTCTTTTCGCGCCATGCTGGTTGCGGAGATAGCATCGTGCGCAAAGACCACGCTGTAACCATTGGCCTTCAAGCGTATGCCAAGCCCTCGTCGCATGTCTTCGTCATCATCCACGATGAGAATCTTGTTCCTGGTCATGTCATCCCTCCTTTCTGCCGGACACTGATTTCAGCCGCTCTTCAATGCTGCGCACAGTGGTGCTCAACACGTGTTCCGCCGGCGCGCTGCTCCCCAGAGTATCCGTATCGACTGCGACAAGGGAAACCGTCGAGATGAGGCCCGTCTCGCGAAGGTCTGGGCAATGCGTAAGCTCCTCCTGAATTCGCCGTAGGAGCATATCTGCGCCGCGCCGATCGCACCGCGCCACTACGAAGAAAATCTCACCCCATTGCGTGTGGCCAATTTGGGGCAATAGCACATCGTCGGCTCGTAAGCACCGGGTCAGAAGATGCCGAACGTTCAGCAGGACCGCCTCATCCGCCTCTGTCAAAAGGCGCTTTTCAATGGAACAGACCTCAATAGCAACCACCGTGAGTGAGCCGTTCAGCTGTTGTTGGGTGGTGATGAATGGGGCCAGCAGGTTCGCCAATGAAGAGATCGGCAATGTAAAGAAAAATGTGCTGCCATGCCCGGGTTGGCTTTCGACCCTGATTCGCCCACCGTGGAGAGAGACCAGCTCCCTGCAAATATATAGACCAAGCCCAAGACCCTTACGGCTCGCTTCGATGGTGCTTTTTGCCTGGTATAGTCGATTGAAGATCTTCTCGCATTCATCTGGGGTGATGCCGCATCCCGTATCGGTTACCGAGATAGAGACAAAGGAGTCTGGCTCGGTATCGGCCCTGTCGGCTCGCACGGTAATCGTCCCATTCTCCGGTGTGAACTTAATGCTGTTCTCGATCAGGTTGCTCAGAATCTGCCGGACCCGTTGAGGATCGGCGTACGCACGCGGGAGATGGCCAGACACGTCAGCCGACAGAGTTATATCCTTGGCGGCTGCAAGCGCATGGAGAGAGCTGATGGTCTCGTCGATAAGCTCAGCCACAGACGTGGGTCGGAGCCGAATTGAGAGCCTACCCGTGCGGGCCTGAGTGACTTCAAGCAGATCTTCAATCATGGCCCGGAGTTGATTGGTGTTCCTGAGTACGATCTCCAGGTGTTTGTGCTGTTCAGGGGTGATGTCGCCCGCCAGACCATCCCTGAGAATCGTCACGAACTGATAAATAGCCGTCAAGGGAGAACGCAGTTCGTGCGAGACGTTGGAGAGGAACTGATCTTTTAACTGGAGTTGCTGTTGTCTGGTCTGTTCCAATTCAGCCAGCGCCAACTGCCGCTGCTGCACCTCGTGTTGCAACCGCTCATTGGATTGCGAAAGCTCAGCGGTCCGCTCCGCTACTAACCTTTCAAGCTCATCGTGGGTTTTTTTCTCCGTCTCCTCCACCCGTTTACGCTGGAAGCAAAAGCCTGCAGTCATCCAGATGAACAGGACACCGAGTACGCGGTTAAATAAAGCATGGAGCGGTGCGATCTCAGTAGATCCGGATGGGGACAAGAAGCCGGCTAGCAGGAGAAGGACCGTTGCAGCTGTTGCACTATAGAGCGTATGCCTTCGATGTGATCCCCATAAAGAGATTAGTACGAGCGCCGCATAAGGAAGCCAGACCGCCAGGCCCAAAGGCAGGATGAGGTCCGCCACGAATATCTCAGCAGCCAGAATGATGGTAATGGTGATGGCCCAACTCTGCCCGGTGCTTCGTAGTGCGCCCATTATTCCTTCGCTTCCTATTACCTGAACCTCTTCGGTGATGCCAGCGAACCTTCGTGTCATTCTAGCCAACTTGACCCAGTATAAACGATATCCGCATGGGATAAAATATATTAGACTAAATTATAAAACCATTTGACATCGTATAACAAACTAACAGATTGTAACACACGATGATTGACAGCGTTTTCGGAGCGGCGCCTGGAAAACCGATCCTGCTCAGCGCAACTCGCGGAAGGGCGCGGCGTAGCCGGTCATTTCGAGATACCCTACGCCGGCGATCGGCCGGTCACCAGCAGTCCCTGAAATTGCGACCGACCCCTCCCAGTAGGTGACCAATGTGCTGCTACGCGTATCGAGCTCCTGATCGGGGAACGCGGCCTGCACCGACAAGTCGAGGCGTGGGCCGGGCACCTGGATTCGCCAACGGATCGGGTATCGGCCGCCGCTCTTCGGACTCTGCCAGAACTCCTTCAGCTCCAATCGGAAGGCACTAAGCGGCAGGTGTTCGACCCGCCCATCGGGATGAATCAGGCTGCCGCTAGAGTGGGGGTCGGGACGGCCATCCGTCAGCCGGAGCTGGTAGAGCATCAACTCGACGCCGTCCTCAAACTGGATCGCGAACCAGTCCCAGCCGACTTGCGACGCGGTCAACTGGCTACTCCCGAACTCGTGATCCATCCAGGTCGAGCCGGTCACGGTCTGCCGCTTGCCGGCAAAGGTCAAGGTGCCCTCAGTGGCCATCCTGGTGAGGGAGTAGTAGTGGGAGGCATGGCCCAGGCCTGCCGCCTTTTGGCTTACGCCATTATTGCCGTGGATGGCGGGCGGTTTGGTCAGGGTCAGGGTGAGGTCGATCGCATATCCCTCCGCACTCGCGGTCAAGCGGTGAACCTTTCCATCTCCACTGGCTTCCCACGGGCCGTTCCAGACCTTGAACCTTTTGGTCAAGGCGCCGGCCGAGTCCAGGGCGCCGCGACTGCGGCGCTCCCAGTATTGGAAGTGGCGGTGCGTGAGGTCCGAGAGGGCGAAGTGAGCCAGATGCAGGTCGGAAACCGCCCACCGGGACCGGCTATCGCCGCGCAGCGCAGGATCGACGCCAACCCGAAAGAAAGTCAGTTGGTAGCCGAACCGCTGCCCGTCCTCGGTCTGCAGGTGGCCCGAATAGTACCACCACTCGGTCTTGAAGTCGGGATGCGAGGCGTGGTCCCGCGGAAAGGCAAATCGATAGCCTGGAAGCGCCTGCCGGAAAGTCGCTTCTGCCGGCGCCCCAGTCCCGCTGAGCAGGCAAAGGAGCGCCACCATCGCGATCCTGAACCCCTTATCCCTCATACGCCACTGCCGCCGCGATATTCAGACGGGCCGCCTGCCTGGCAGGCATGTAGCCGGCCACCAAGGCCGCGCCGAGCGCGATGATCGACGACTTGAGAACAACCCACCAGGAGAACTGAAACTGAATGGTCCAGCCGAACGACTGCTTGTTGATGACGTGGATCAGAATGAACGAAAGCGCGATGCCGGCAAGCAGGCCAAGCAGTTCGGCCAACAGGCCAAGGAGTCCCGCTTCTTCCAGGACGATCCGCAGAAGTTGCGCCCTCGTTGCTCCAACCGACCGCAGCACGCCGATCTCTCGCTGGCGGCTGACGACCGAGGCCCACAAGACATTGAAGACCCCGAGAATGCCAACCAGGATCGCGATCAGTTCCAGGGCGCGCGCCACCGCAAAGGTATTGTCAAAGATCTCCAGGACCCTGACTTTCAGCGCTCGATTCGAGTTGAGCGCGATCGCGCCATCCTCGCCCGCAATCGCCAGAAGCTGCCGCCGCACAACGGCCTCGTCGGCGTCAGGCTGAAGATAGATCGCCAGAATGTTGGCTCCGTGCTCGCCCCCCATCGTCGCCCAGAGGCGCCGATCCATCACCACCTTGCCGCCATCGGTTGAGTAATCATAGAAGACCCCAATGACCGGGAGCTCGACCCGGCCTGAGGGGAGATAGAGAGGCACCCGGTCCCCCTCGGTGAGCCCTCTGGACAGCGCGAGGCTCTCCGAGATGATCACCCCACCCTCAGCCTTTGCGCGCTGAAGGACCGTGGCCGACTCCCCTTTTCTGAATAGGAGCCTGCCATAACGCGCGACCACCTCGAAATCCCCTGCCGCGAGCAGCCCCTCCTGCCCCAATAGCTCAACCCGCTTGCCGATAAACGGGTCAAGGGCAGCGATACCCGGGATCCGGGCGGCGCCCTCGATGAAGGTGTCCGGAAGCCTTGCCTGGCTTCCCTTCACGAAGCGCGCAACCGGTGACACGATGAGGTCGGCCCTGATCGTCTGCTCTACCCACAGCTCCACCGTCCGCCGGAAACTGCCGATCATCAGAGTCAGCCCGACCAGCATCGCAATGGCGGTCATCATGGCGGCGACCGCGACCGCGCTCCGTCCGACCTGCGAAGAGAGGTTGCCGGCCGCAAGCGTGAGCAGCGGCACCTGTCTTCCCCCACAGAGGGCATGAATGCCTGCCCCGGTGAGGCGTAAAAGCTGGGGGGTGAAACAGGCGACCCCAAAGATGAGGCAGGCCAGAGAGAGATAACCGAAGAGGGGCGCGCTACCAACCGGACCGGGGCGAGTCAGCAGGAACGAGGCGGTGAGCAGCAGGAGGCCGCACAGGAGGGCAAGCGGGGAGCGGCGTATCCAGGTCCTTTCAAAGGCGCCGATCTGCATCGCGTCCTTCGGCGCGATCCGGCTTGCCGCATAGGCCGGCGCAAGGGAGGCCAGCAGCGCACCGGCGCTTCCCAACCCGATCGCCGTGAGCAGCAGGACCGGACTGACTTCGATCGCTTCTACCCGAAGGTAGGCATAGAGGGCCGAGACGGTCTTTGAGACACTCTGTAGAAGCGTTCGGCCAAGCAGCAGGCCGCCGCCCACTCCAAGCAGCGAGCCCAGGAGCCCCAGCGTCATCCCTTCCGCGGCAAAGAGCGCGGCCACTGCACGGCGCGTGAGCCCGAGTGAGCGGAGGATCCCGATCTGACGCCGACGCTCCAGGACCGAAAGGGAGACGGCATTGTAGACCAGGAAGAGACTGACCAACAGCGCGATCGCGCTCAGGGCGGTCAAGTTCAGACGAAATGCCCGGAGCATCTTCTCCACCTGAGGGCCTCGCCGATCCGGTCGCTGGACGGTCAGGTGCGGGGGAAGGAGTGTCGTAAGGCGCGCCCTAATCTCATCCAGCGGCACCCGCTCATCCGTTACCAGATCGATCCGATCGAGTCGTCCGAACTTACCGAACGCCACCTGAGCGGCGGCGATGTCCAAGATCGCGATGTTGCCGTCGAAGGCACGGGCCGGCCCCTGTGGGGTCAGCAGTCCCTTGATGGTAAACCGCTGCCGCTTCGATCCGACCAAGAGGGTCAGGCTTCCACCTTTTTGTAGTCCATGCGCCTCTGCGAACGCCGCAGTCACAAAGATCGCGTCTGTGCTGAGCAACTCCTCAATCCCCGGCGGACGAACGCTATCAGCCAGCCGGTATTCTCGAAACGGATCTTCGGCAAACAGATCAACCCCCATCAACAGAAGGGCTTCGCCCGGCCGATCAGCGACGGAAGCCACCGTTTGCATGATCGGCGCGGCCGCCGACACCCCGTCCACCTGCTGCACTGCCGGCAGAAGCCGCTCGTCGATTCCCGGCTCACCGCCGGAAATTTCGAGCGTGGCCCGACCTGCCACCAGATCGATCGCTCGCATAAACGAGCGCAGGACGCTCTCGTTGGTTACCTGGATTGCGGTAAAGGTGGCGACACCGATGGCGACGCCCGTCACGGTCACCAGCACCCT
>JAGWRQ010000104.1 GCA_028869615.1 Candidatus Methylomirabilota bacterium
CGGCTCCTGTTCAAATACGTCCAGGGCCGCCCCGGCAACCTTACCGGCCTTCATCGCCTCGTACAAGGCCGCCTCATCGACGATCCCGCCCCTCGCGCAATTGATAATCCGAACCCCCGTCTTCATCTGCGCGATAGCGTCGCGATCGATGAGATGATACGTCTCCGGGGTAATGGGGGTGTGAATCGTGATAAAATCCGATCGTTGGAACAGGTCCGGGAGCTCCACCAGTTCCACCCCCAGCGCGCTCGCGGTCTCCTCAGAGACAAACGGATCAGAGACGATGACGCGCATGGCGAACCCTTTGGCGCGTCGAGCCACCTCGCCCCCGATCCGCCCCAAGCCGATAACCCCTAATGTCTTGCTTCCCACCTCGACGCTGAGGAACGCACCCTTCTCCCATCGGCCGCCCTTCATCGAGGCGGTGGCCTGCGGGACATTCTTGGCGAGAGACAGCAGGAGCGAAAAGGTGTGCTCGGCGGTGGCCAGGGTATTGCCGCTCGGGGCATTCATCACCAGGATTCCGCGAGCCGTCGCCGCCTCGACGTCGATGTTGTCCACCCCGACGCCCGCCCTCCCGACCACCTTGAGTCGGTGCGCGGCCCGCAGGATCGGGGCGGTCACCTTGGTGGCGCTTCGGACGATCAGGCCATCGTAGTTGTCGATGCACTCCTGCAGCGCCTCTGGGGTCAACTTGCGCTGCTCATCGACCTCAAACCCCTCGGCTTGGCGCAACACCTCAATGCCGCGCGGCGACAAGCCGTCGCTCACAAGAATCCGCATCCGTTCCCCTATAAAAAGCAGCTGTCAGCTATCAGCTAAAAGCTGTTCTGCCTCAGGCTGCCTGAGCCAGTACCTCCTGGGCCGCCCGTACCCCCTCGCCCAGCTTGACCGCATAGCCGAGATCGGTAAGGGTTCGTTCCAGTGCTGCCAGACAGACAACGACATCGGATTCGTCGGCGTATCCCAGGTGGGCCAGGCGGAAGATCTTCCCCTTGAGCTGCGCCTGTCCGCCCGAGATAGTGATGCCGTGGGCCGTCCGAAGCGTCTTCACGATAGCGCCGGCCTCGATACCCGCCGGCGCGCTGATGGCGGTCAGTGCCGGGGTAGGCCGGTCGGCAAATAGTTCGAGCCCGAGCGCCCTGACGCCGGCGCGGGTCGCCCGCGCAAGCCGGTCATGCCGAGCGAACAGCGCGGTGAGGCCCTCCGCCCGAATGGCGGCGAGGGACTCATGAAGCGCCATAACCAACGAGACCGCCGGCGTAAAGGTGTTCTGATTCTTCTCTAGGCTCTTCCGCTCCGCCGGGAAGTTGAAGTAGAACTTCGGGAGGCGGGATCGCTGCACCATCGCCCATCCCTTGTCGGACACGGCGCAGAAGGCGAGGCCCGGTGGGATCATCAACCCCTTCTGAGAGCCGCCCACGACGACATCCACTCCCCAAGCATCCATCGGCAGGTCCGCCACCCCCAAACTCATAATGGCATCAACGACCAGGATGGCGGGCGTCCTCCCGACAATCCGGGCGATGGCCTCAATATCGTGCAAAACACCCGTAGAGCTCTCAGTGTGCGTGGCAAAGACTGCCTTGATGGTGGGATCGGCGGCAAGGGCAGCCGCCACCGTGTCAGGCTCTACGGCTCGCCCCCACTCCACATCGATGTACTGGGGCTGAAGGCCATAGGCCTCGCAGATCTCCCCCCAGCGCTCGCCGAACTTACCGCTCCGGATTACCAGGGCCCGGTCGCCTGGCGAGAGCGTATTCACCACCGCGCCTTCCATCCCACCCGTACCGGACGAGGTGAACAACAGCACCTCATTTTTGGTTTGGAAGAGGAACTTGAGTCCCTCCCGGACGGAGGCGAGGAGGGCTTCGTACTCCGGACCGCGATGGTACAGAATCGGCCTGGCCATCGCCAGCAAGGCGTCCGGAAGGACCGGTGTCGGGCCGGGCGCCAACAGATGTCGCTTTTTCATCGATTTATCTCGCGTTTATATTGAGGCCGATACGTCCCTTCAAGCCGTGCCGACTATATCCAAAACGGCGCGCGACTGTCAAGGCGAAACACTGTTCGGGAAGGCCAGGCGCGCGTCCATCAGCTACTCCTCAGCTTCCGCTCCCCCCTCGGCCGCCGCCTCTTCCTCCGTGGCCTCCTCCATCATCTGGTCGAAGTCCTCGCCAACATCCTCGCCCATCTCTTTCCCCATCCGCTTGGCCCAGCGCGCCACACTTTTCGGATCGTTCTCATCAAGATCGCCGAAATTGCTGGGGTCAGCCATTCGTTCCAAGCGGCTCTCTTCAGACTTGACCACCGCAAACCGGGAGAGCAGACGCGTCATCTCCCGACCCCCACAGCGTGGGCAGACAGGTGTGAGGGGGTTATGGATATTCCGGATCAGCAGGCTCACTCGCTTCCTGCAACTGTGACACGCATATTCATAGATCGGCATCGTACACCTCGTTTCTGCGACAACTCATCCCCGTACAGCGCCGCCAAGTCTGCTGTAAGCAGTTATCAGATCGCCCCGCCGCTGTCAAGCGCAGACGGCTCCAAGTAGTGTCCTCATTTAAGCCCACTGTGGAGAGAGTGCCACTGGCTCGAAAGTCACTCCACGCGTCATTGCGAGCCGGAGGCGAAGCAATCTCACCGTTCTTCAAGACCAGGAAGGTAGAACGGCTGGATTGCCACGCTCCCATTGGTCGCTCGCAATGACCCATCCTGCCTGGCAGCAGACAGGTCGACAGCGAGTCATGGCGAACCTTGACAACTCCTTGCAAAGGCGGGACAATCGCCACGTTTCTTGGATGTCTTACAAGTCGAGATAGCTGGGCCGGTCGAACGACCGTCAAGCTCACCATATCTGACACTGGAGTTAAGGAGGAATGTCTTGATGGAAGCGCTCGCTTGGCTGGTCCCGTTGATATTAGTCGTGGCGATCTTTGTGGTGGGCGTACGCGCCCTCTTGTCGTCAAGGCGCTCCGGGGAACCCCTGATCTGCACAACCTGCGGTGCTCAAACCGACATGCCTCAATCAAAGACCAGAGGGTCATTCGCAATCGAGATTGTGCTTTGGTTAGCGTTTGTCATTCCCGGTCTTCTCTATAGCCTGTGGCGCCAGTCAACCCGCCAGAAGGTATGCCCCTCATGCGGAAACGCGACGCTGATTGTGGCAAACACACCCGATGGACGCAAGCGTGCAGCGCGGTTCTCCGAGGGAAAGAGCTGAAAAGGTAGGACCGCATTCATAGAAACAGCAAAAGAGGATCTCAGGTCGGTCGACACATTGTGAGGAGTTGCTGATGGCTATTCACTGTCCCAAGTGCAACCAGGAACGGGAGTTTCCGCCGAAAACGTCGTTCATCTACTATATCGTCACCGCTGGGCTCGTTGGTGAGATGCTCAAACCCCTCTTCCGCCGGTGTGAAAGTTGCGGATTCCGCTTTACGGACGCGCTGGCAGCGCAAAATAAGACAGGAGGATAGTGAGTAACGTTGAGTACTGCGATCCTGCCGCGCCGGTCAACAGTGTGTACATTGTCGCGGGACCTGAGGCCCGTAAGGCCGGATTCTGGATTCGACTGACAGCCTGGATCGCCGATCTCGTCTGCCTCTTTCTGGTCACCATGACTCTGACCTTTGTCGCGCTGACAACTATTTATCTTGGGGGTCAGTTGGGCGGTGAGATCAATGACCAGGTGATTGCATTAGCCGGCTATGCAAGCGCCGCCATCGTCCTGTTGAGTGGGCTGGTCTATTTCACCATCTTTGTCGGATCGTGTGGGCAGACCCCAGGGAAGATGCTCTTCCGCCTGAAGATCATCCGAGTTAACAATCGGGAGATGACCTACGGCAGGGCATTGATTCGTTCACTGTGTTGGATGCTTTCATTGCTGCTTTTCGGCCTTGGCTTTCTGATGATCGCGTTTACCCGGCAAAAACGCGCCCTGCACGATATGTTGGCAGGCACGTCCGTGATCCGCCTCAGCCGCTCGCTCTAACACAACAACGCCGGCACGCAGGGACCGGCAGAACTTCCGCCAGAGCGTCATCGCCCTCACTTTCGAGATCCGCTGCATGATCGTCGCCGGGTGCTAATACAAAAAACCAGCCGTGGCAACGTCAACTCATGCCTGGCTTGAGCGGGACGGCTCGCCCTCGGCGGTCCTGGGGATGACGCTAATCCCGCCGTTCTCCTCTAAGACCGCGACGTGCGCCTGCGCCGGTTCGACCAACCCGTTGCGCCGAAGCGCCGCGAGCAACTCGTCGAGGGTGATGCGTTCGCGTCGCAGATTCTCTTGGAGGATGCGGCCGTTGTGAATCAGGAGCGTGGGCTGGGCTTCGAGCAGGCGGCGCGCGCGCTTAGAACGATACGTCACTTCGGTCACGCCGTAATTGAGCGCTAGGATAGTCACCGCCCCGACGAGTCCGCCCCCGAGCGAGACGTCGTTGCCGATTACGGCGTTTTGGACGACATTCGAGATGATGAGCAGGACGACCAGGTCGAAGGGGGTAAGCTGGCCCACCTGCCGCTTCCCGGTGAAACGGAAGGCCAGCAGCAGAAAGAGGTAGACGACACCCGACCGCAGCATCTTTTCAGCGATGGAGATGTCTGGAATGAAGAGCTTCCACATGGCGCCTCCTTCAGGTGTTGCCCATGGGAGGTGATGGATGTGGGGGGCACAGCCTCGCCGGGGGAGGCTATACCTTGGTCACGCTCCGGTTATCGTACCCGGACCCAACAGGGCCTCCACCTCTTGCCTGAGCAACTCGTTCGCTACGACGGTCAGGTCCGGCGAAGCGGCGATGGTGACCTGGGCGCCCGACGCGACGCTCAGGTGGAGTCTGACAGGAGTGGGTCCCGGGAATCTCAGCAGCAGGCTTTTCAACTGCTCCAGTTGTGGGTCGGACAGGTGCGCTTCCTCTACCGTGATCTCCACCACCGACCCTCCGTTGCGCCTGATGGTCGAGAGGGGACTGACGTCTGTCAAGAGCAACTTGACCACCTCTTCGCCCACATCCACCTGTCCCTTGACCATGACGGCCGCACCCTTCACCAGGTGGAGCAGGTTCGCCTTATACAGCTCAGGAAATACCACCGCCTCCACCGTCCCGGCCATGTCCTCGAGCGTCACGAAGGCCATCCGCTCTCCGTTCTTTGTGGTGATCTCCTTAATAGCGGCCACGATGGCGCACAGCGTGACCGTCTCTTTGTCCTGGCAGACCGCGAGGCGATCGGTGGTGACGGCCGCAACCTTTGCGATAACATCTCGATAATCGGTCAGCGGGTGGCCGGTGACGTAGAAGCCCAACGTCTCCTTTTCGGCGGCCAGGCGTTGATTGGGCGACCACTCCGGGATGGCCGGCAGGGCCCCCGCCTGGTGGCTGAGCCCGCCTTTCGTCTCTAAGACATCCAGCAGTGAGACCTGGCCATGGCTCCGCTCCCGTTGCGCTCCGGCGCCAGCTTCTATCGCCTTGTCCGCAACAGCCATGAGCTGAGCCCTCGCCGCCCCGAGGGAGTCAAAGGCCCCGCATTTGATCAGGCTCTCGATGACCCGTTTATTTACCAGGCGCAGATCCACCCGCTCACAGAAGTCAAAGAGGGAACGAAAAGGACCTTTATCCCGCCGTGTGGCCAGGATCGACTGGATGGCCGTCTCACCGACGTTCTTAATGGCGACCAAGCCGAATCGAATCTGCTCTCCCACTACGGTAAAGCGGCTTTCCGACTCGTTGACATCCGGCGGCAGGACGGTGATCCCCATCTGCTTGCACTCGTCGATATACTTGACGATCCCGTCGGTATTCGCCATCTCTGAGGTGAGGAGGGCCGCCATGAACTCAACCGGGTAATGCGCCTTGAGATAGGCGGTCTGATAGGCGACCAGGGCGTAAGAGGTCGCATGGGGTTTGTTGAAGGCATATCCCGCAAAGGGGGCCATCTTATCAAAGATCTTTTGCGCCGTCCTCGTCGGAACCCCTTTCGCCTTCGCCCCGTCGACAAACTTCTTCCGCTGTTGATCCATCGTTTCTGGGTCTTTTTTACCCATCGCCTTGCGAAGCACATCCGCCTCTCCCATCGAGAAGCCGGCCAGTTCCGAGGCAATCCGCATCACCTGTTCCTGGTAGACCATGATCCCGTAGGTCTCTTTGAGGATCGCCTCCATCAACGGGTGGTCGTAGCTGATCTTGACCTTACCGTGCTTGCGGTTGATAAAGTCATCGATCATGACCATCGGTCCCGGTCGGTAGAGCGCCACGAGGGCGATGACATCTTCCAGCCGTTCCGGCTTCAGACGCCGCATCAGATCCCGCATCCCCGAGGATTCCAGTTGAAATACCCCGAAGGTCCGCGCCTCGCTGAGCAGTTGGAAGATCGCCGGGTCATCGAGGGGGATCTCCTCGATCTTGATCGTACGTCCACGTCTCGACGCGATCAGTTCCAGGGTGTTGGCGATGACCGTTAGGGTCCGCAGACCCAGGAAATCGACCTTCAGCAGGCCGATCTTCTCGATGGCCTTCATGGCGTACTGGGTCGTCGGCTTACTGCCGGCCTTCGGGTCTTTGTACAGCGGGACATGCTCGGTGAGCGAATCGCCGGAGATCACAACGCCCGCCGCGTGGGTTGAGGCGTGTCGTGTCAGCCCCTCCAGGCACTTGGCAACCCGCCATAGCTCCTCCACCTCTGCCCGGCTTTGCACCGCCTCGGTCAGCGGTGGGCTCTCGGCAATCGCCTCGTCCAGACTGATATTGATTCGATTGGGAACCAGCTTGGCGATCTTGTCCACCTCGGCATAGGGCATCCCCAGGCCCCGCCCGACGTCCCGGATGACCGCCTTAGCCCCCATTGTCCCGAACGTGATAATCTGGGCGACATTGTCGGCTCCATACTTCTTGGTCACATAGTCGATCACCTCGTCCCGCCGGTCGTCGCTGAAGTCGATATCCATATCCGGCATGCTGATCCGTTCGGGGTTCAGGAATCGTTCAAAGATCAGGCCGTACCGGAGCGGATCGATGTTGGTGATGCCGAGGCAGTAAGCCACCAGCGAGGCGGCCGCGGACCCGCGGCCCGGGCCGACCGAGATCCCCCGATCCTTGGCGAACTTGATGAAGTCCCAGACCACCAGGAAGTAGCCTGCAAAGCCGGTTTTCTGGATGACCTCCAGCTCATACTTCAGACGCGCTTCAGCAAGAGCATTGGCAGCCGGGAATCGAGCTTGGAGCCCCTGCCAGGCCA
>JAGWRQ010000105.1 GCA_028869615.1 Candidatus Methylomirabilota bacterium
ATCCTCTCGTGCGTACGGGACGTGGTGGAAGGTTCGAGTGCGGCTGCGTTATTTCTGCGGCTGATCGCTAAAGACCCACCGAGCGAATAAAGCAAGCACGACGATTGCGACGAGCCCTGCAAGAGCTCCCATCGGTGTCGTAAGGATATCGAGTATAACCTGCGACATTCCCGCCATCTGACATCATCTCCTTTTTACTGCAACTGTTGACCGGCCGCCACCAGGGACACCCCTGAAGGCCGCCTGCCTGTTACCCCAACTAGGCGCCCAACGTTGATACTACCAATACACGAACCTGTCGAGCATTGTCAAGCGCAAAAGTCCGGCTCGAACATAATAGGGCCTCATGATGGTCGAAGGCGCGCAGAGAGAAAAGATCGGATCAAGGATGGTGCGGCACCTCACCGCGAGGCGACGGTAAAGCAGGGGTCGGCCGCGGCGGACCGAACTGGTACACGATCTCGCCCGGTTTTACCAGTCCGAGATCCTCGCGAGCAATCATCTCGACCTGACCCGGATTGTTGGTAAGGGCCTGAATTTCCCGGGTGAGCCCTTCGTTGACCTGTCTGAGCCGTGTGATCTCTTGCTGAAGCTCGGTCGTGGTCTTAGTCATCTGAAGGACCTTGACGAGGCTTTTCTTCCCAACCATAGAGGAAATCGCGATCAGAATCGCCAGCACAGCGACGAAGATGAGCCGCCGTTTGCGGGCGCTCCTCGCCGCTACGATCTCTTCCTGCGTGCCGGCGATAACCTGTCCTGTTCGGTTCGTCACTCGATCTCCGGCTATCAGATATCGAGGAGCGCCCGCGCCGCCGCCATCAACTCCTCGATCTGCGCCTCTGAATGCGCGTCTAGATATAAACGCACAACCGGCTCTGTCCCTGAAGACCGCACGAGGAACCAACTGCCGTCCTCAAGCAGCAGCTTTGTGCCGTCCAGTCTGTTCACCTCCACAACGGCAAGTCCGGCCACTCGCGTCGGCAAATTGTTCAGGCGATCGGCCAGGCGTCCTTGCTGCTCTTGCGTGAGATGGAGGTTCAGGCGTCGGGCGTAAATCGCGCCCCCCACCTCGGCATAGAGTGCATCGAGCAGGCCCTGGACGCTGGCGCCCCCGGCTATGGCAACCATTTCCGTGACTAAGAGGGCGGCAAGAATTCCATCCTTTTCTGGTACGTGCCCCAGAATCGACAGGCCGGCGCTTTCCTCTCCGCAGAGCGCGACCTTGCCCTGAGTGATAAGTTCGCCAAGGTATTTGAAGCCGACCTTGGTTTCATACACCGGGACCGCCTGCGGCCGAGCAACCGCATCGACCAAATGGCTGGTCGCGACCGATCGAGCGACCCCCATGCGCCACCCGCGGGTTGTGATCAGGTGTTTCAGGAGAAGGGCCAGGATATAGTTGGGCTCGATGAAACGGCCGTCGCGGTCGATGATTCCATATCGATCGGCATCGCCATCTGTGGCTAACCCAAGCTGACATCCGCCGGACCGCACGACCGCCGTAAGCGCCTGGAGGTTGGTTTCCGAGGGGTCCGGCGCCATACCGCCGAAGGCGGGATTTCTGGATCCATGCAGGGTCTGCACGTCGCACCCGGCCTCGCGCAGGATCTCGTCCAGGTAGCCCCCGGCGGTTCCATAGAGCGGGTCAACCGCTACCTTCAGGCGTGCCGCAGCGATCGTACGCAGATCCACCAACTCCCGCAGTCGGTTCAGGTATGCCGGTCGCGGGTCGATCCGTACGACAAGACCTTTGGCCTCCAACTCTCCGAGCGGAGGATACGGAGGCTCGGGTTGCGTCAACAACGCCTGGACTCTCTTTTCGATTCGATCGGTGACTGCGGGAAGGACCGGGCCGCCGGAAGGGCCGGAGAATTTCAGCCCGTTATATTCGGGCGGGTTATGGCTGGCCGTAATGTTCAGCCCGCCTGCTGCGCTGCGTCGGATCACTTCGTACGCGATAACGGGCGTCGGAACATCCCGATCGGTGAGCCAGACCCGGACACCGTGAGCCGCCAGGACCGCCGCTGCCTCGGCCGCGAAGGTCTCCGAGAGAAAGCGCGTATCGTATCCCACGATGATCTGTGGCTGATCGGTTCCCTCGGCGAGCAACTGCTCTGCGATAGCCCGCGCCACAAGGCGAACATTGGTAAAGGTGAAGTTGTCAGCGATGATATCGCGCCAGCCGGAGGTGCCGAACCGGATAGGCTTCACGAGGTGGTCTCCTCAGCGCTTGTCTTCATGCAGTGGGCGAGGATATCCCGATACCGGGCCAGGTTGGCCTCCGCCCGCGCGAGTGTATTGGCCTCGGCGATAATGTGGAAATACGGTCGGTCGTGATCCGGATAGAGGATCACCCAGTCGCCGCCAAGATGGACCTTCACCCCGTCCACCAGTTCGACCTGTTCATCCGCGGTGGCCGCGATGAGCGCTCGCATCGTCCCACCCTTCCGCTCCCAGGAGCACGGCACTTGCTCACGGCATTTGAAGCGCTGAGGAATAGATGAGATGAACTGATGCAGCAGGAGATCCTGAACTGCGAACATCTCTAAGAGTTTGAGGGTGGCCAGCATCCCGTCGAAGACCGGTTGGAACTTGGGGAAGATGAAACCGCCGAGACCGTCGCCCACGAAAATGACGCTCTCCTGATGTGCCGCTTCCATCAACGCTCGCGGGGCCGTTTTGGTCCTGAGGATGCCGAAGCCGAGGTCCCGGGCCAGCTCCTCGATGACCGAGCTGGCGGTGATCGGAATACCGATCACCCCGGGCTCATGCGTTCGCATGACCAGTAGGGCTACGACCGCCAGCGCCAGGTCGTCGCTCAACAGGTTGCCCGTGTCATCCACAATAAAGATCTTTTCCGCCCCGGCGTCAAGCATAATCCCCAGATCGGCCCGAAGGCTTTTGACGATCTCTGAGAGCTGTTGCAACGAGCGACGGAACTCTTCTGCGCTCTTGGTGATTCTGCTGTCGTCCATGCAGCCGTTCAGCGCGATCACCTCACACCCCAGCATTCCCAGGATCTGCGGGAAGATGATCGATGCCGAGCCGTAGGCATAGTCGATCACGATTCTGAAGCCGCGGCGGCGCAGCGCGTCCCGATCGATAAAGCTCAGTACTCCGTCCTGGTAAAAGTCCATGCCGTACGGGGGAGGGGCGATGCGGCCGATCTCATCGACCTTGGCGCGGCGGAAATCCTCCCGGAAGAAAAGCCGTTCGATGTTTTTCTCCCGGCTGGTTGAGATATCCATGCCGCGCTCATCAAAGAATATGATATCGATCAGCTCCGGATCGAAGGGGGACTTTCGGACATGCACACCGCCCACCACGCCGCGTGCGCCCATCTGGTACCGGACTACCGGGATAGGGGCGACTCGGAAATCACGCACATTCACGCCGGTGGACAGGAGGCCGCTGATAATAGCCCGCTTGACCATGTGAGAGGCCTGGTGGCCATCGCGGCTGGTGCGGACGATTGATCCCATCCGGAGGGTCGCCCCAAAACACGCCCCGAGCTTAGCCGCAAACTCGGGCGAGATCTCGAGATTCGCCAGCCCGGTTACACCGTAGGCCCCGAATAGAGACCGCGACCACTTCTGCCCCCAGATCAGACTGGTGGCCAGGACGGCCCCGTCTTCGACCACCTTGTGAGGCCACACCTTGACGTCGGCTTTGACCACTGATCCCTCGCCGACCTTACACTGTTCGCTGATCAGTGCGCCCTCAAAGAGGCGAGCGTTTGCCTTGATCTCGCTTCCTCGGCCGACAACATTCTCCTTCAGAACGGCCCGGGCGCCGACAAAGACGTTATTCCAGAGGACCGATCCGACGATGACTGCGCCCTCCTCAATGACGCAGTTGTCGCCAATGATGCTGCGTGTGATATGGACGTTTGGTCCCACCTGCGTGTACCTGCCGATCAGAACGCCGCCTCTTAGCGACGCGGTGAAATCAACGTGACTTCCCTCCCCAAGCCAGATCGGTTTGTCGAGCCCCTCCACCAGCGTCCCGGGAAGTGCGACCTTCACCATGCCGGCCAGGATATCCCGATGCGCAAGGCGGTATTCGATCAGATCACCCACGTCCTTCCAATACCCGGTTGCCACATAACCGTACAGGGCGCGACCTTTCTCCATCAACCTCGGAAAGAGATCGCGGCTGAAGTCGAACTCTTGCCCGACCGGGATCAGTTCGAGCGCCTCGGGTTCGAGGATATAAATACCGGTGTTCACGGTATCGCTAATGACCTCGCCCCACGTTGGCTTTTCCAGAAAGTGCGTGATGCGGCCGTCGGGATCGGTGATGACCACGCCGTATTGGAGCGGGTTCTCGACCCTTGTCAACACGATGGTGGCGAGGGCCCCGCGATCCTTGTGGATCTTCACCGCCTGCGAGAGATCGAAATCGGTGAGGATATCGCCGCTGATGACCAGGAACGTCTCGTTGAGAAAGGCCGCGGCGTTCTTAACCGCCCCGGCCGTGCCGTAATCTTCGGTAGCAGTGGCATAGACCATCTTGACGCCGAATTCGCTGCCGTCGCCGAAGTAGCGCTCGATCGTATCCGGTTGGAAATAGAGGAGGGTGATCAGGTCGTTAAAGCCGTGATCTTTGAGCAGTGCCACCGTGTGTTCCATCAGCGGCTTGACGGCCATCGGGATCATCGGCTTGGGGAGGCTGGTCGTCAACGGCCGCAGTCGCGTTCCGAACCCGCCGGCCATGATCACGGCTTGCATCGCTTTCCCCTCCGAGTGAGGCCTTCTATAGACGCCGCGCCATCCACTGCAACATGGACGTCATGCTCCTGAAAAAATTTCCGTATCGATGCAGTATAGGTACCCGAACTAAATGCTGTCAAGACCATTATCAGCCCAAGGGAGTGGCGGTCACGAGTGAGTTTCAACGTTCAAGGTCCAATGTTGAACCTCGAACCTTGAACTGAGAATAGTGATATTTAAAACACGATAATTATAAAGATAATATGAGCTTATAAGTAAAAAACGACAGAAGAAATAAGTATCGTTCTGGAATGTGACATATTTTGTGTTTTCCAGCGATATACCCCAATAATTATCCTTGCGAATGAGGGCCCCACCGCCTATAGTGTTTAGCACTCTTCACAATAGAGTGCTAACAGAATTGTTGGCTGCCGAACTGCTCGTTGTGTGGTGCTTGAGGATAAACCGTATCAGCTGCCTGCGTGTAGCGCGCAGGCGGGGAGTTGCTGGAGCATATCTGCTCCGCGGAGAAAGGAGTAAGCGATCGTGAAGGTGAAGCCACTGCACGACCGAATCCTGGTGAAGCGCCTGGAAGAGAAAGAAATCAAGAAGGGCGGGATCATTATTCCCGATACTGCGAAGGAGAAGCCCCAAGAAGGTGAAGTCATTGCCGTCGGGCCGGGTAAAGTCGGTGATGATGGAAAGCGACAGCCGATGGATGTGAAGGCCGGCGACAAGATCCTCTTTGGTAAGTACTCCGGCTCGGAGGTAAAGCTCGACAATGAGGAATTCCTGATCATGCGGGAGGAAGACGTTCTATGCATCCTGCAATAGCAGGTCTGCAGGGCATCGACGAAGAGATCGCTATTTCGTGGTTAAACCGTGTCCCCGACTCCGATCGGGGAACTGATGCAGGTTAAGGAGGAAAGCTGATATGCCAGCGAAGCAACTACTGTTTGATGAGGAGGCAAGGCGAAAGATTCAAAAGGGTGTTGACCTCCTTGCCGCCGCCGTGAAGGTAACCTTGGGCCCTAAGGGGCGCAATGTGGTGATCGACAAGAAGTTCGGCGCCCCGAATATCACGAAGGACGGGGTCACGGTGGCCAAGGAGATTGAGCTGGAAGATAGCTTTGAAAATATGGGCGCCCAGATGGTGAAGGAGGTGGCGAGCAAGACCTCCGATGTAGCCGGAGACGGTACCACCACCGCTACCGTGTTGGCCCAGTCGATCTTTCGTGAGGGAATCAGGAACGTAACGGCCGGCGCGAACCCGATGGCGCTGAAGCGGGGAATCGAGAAGGCCGTTGAGGGTATCGTGGACGAACTCAAGAAAATCTCCAAGCCGACCAAAGGGAAGAAGGAGATTTCCCAGGTTGCCACCATCTCGGCCAACAACGACAAGGCAATCGGCGACCTCATTGCCGATGCCATGGAGAAGGTCGGCAAGGATGGGGTCATCACCGTCGAGGAAGCCAAGAGTATGGAGACGACCCTCGAGGTGGTTGAGGGGATGCAGTTTGACCGAGGTTACACGTCGCCCTACTTCGTGACCGATCCTGAGCGGATGGAGGTGGTCCTGGAAAACCCTCTGATCCTGATCCACGAAAAGAAGATCAGCAATCTCAAGGATCTCCTGCCGATTCTGGAGCAGATCGCCAAGATGGGCAAGCCGCTGATGGTGATCGCTGAAGAGGTCGAGGGCGAGGCGCTGGCCACCTTGGTGGTCAACAAGCTACGCGGGACCCTGAACTGTGCGGCGGTCAAGGCTCCTGGCTTTGGCGACCGGCGCAAGGAGATGCTGAAGGACGTCGCGGTGCTCACCGGCGGTGAGGTGATCTCTGAGGAGCTGGGGATCAAGCTGGAGAACATCCGGCTGGACGACCTGGGCAAGGCAAAGAAGGTGGTGATCGACAAAGAGAACACCACCATCATCGAAGGGGCCGGCGCTCAGAAGGAGATCGAGGGCCGCATCAAGCAGATCCGGACCCAGGTCGAGGAGTCGACCTCGGACTACGACAGGGAGAAGCTGCAGGAGCGGCTGGCCAAGCTCGCCGGCGGGGTGGCGGTCGTCAAGGTTGGAGCAGCCACCGAGATTGCCATGAAGGAGAAAAAGGCCCGCGTTGAGGATGCGCTGAACGCGACTCGCGCGGCCGTGGAGGAAGGAATCATTCCGGGCGGCGGCGTAGCCCTCCTTCGGGCGTCGAGGGTGATCGAAAAACTGAAGCTCGAAGGCGACGAAAAGGTCGGCGGCGACATTGTTCGGCGAGCACTGGAGGAGCCGATCCGCCAGATCGCCGAGAATGCAGGTATCGAAGGCTCGATTGTCGTTCAGAAGGTCCGAGAAAACAACGGTTCGTACGGCTTTAACGCCGAGACGGAGACGTACGAAGATTTGATGATGGCCGGGATCATCGACCCAACCAAGGTGGCTCGAATTGCGCTACAGAATGCGTCGAGCATCGCATCGCTGATGATCACCACCGAGGCGCTGGTGACCGAGGTTCCGGA
>JAGWRQ010000106.1 GCA_028869615.1 Candidatus Methylomirabilota bacterium
GACCAGTCCGATCACCACTCCCTCCACCATAAAGATGAACATGATGCTCCTGGAGTTGGCGCCGATCGACTTCAAGATGCCGATCTCCGCCCCCTTGTCCATTACCTTCATGATCAGGGTGCTCACGATGTTAAACGCGGCCACCAGCACGATCATCGTCAGGATGATAAACATGGCGATCTTCTCCAGCTTCAGGGCGGCAAAGAGGTTGCGGTGCAACTGCATCCAGTCTCTCGCGACGTACGGGAACCCAAGGCGTCGCTGAATATCCGCGCCCACCTCCTTCGCCCTATACAGATCGTCTACCTTTACCTCGATCCCTGTCACTGATTGTCCCATCTGGAAGAACTGTTGAGCCGCCGCAACGGTAACGTAGGCCAGGGCGCTGTCGTATTCATACATGCCCATTTCGAAGATCCCGGCCACGGTGAAACTTCGCATGCGCGGCGCAAGCCCGAATGGAGTCATCACATTTCCGAAGGGGGAAATGACATTCACACGCCCGCCGAGCCCCACTCCGAGATTCGTTGCCAGAGCGCGCCCAATGATGATCCCCTCGGGATCTAGATGCCATCCGCTTCCCTCAGTTGGTCCTTTCAGCCGCGTCGGATCGACCTCGGCAAAGCTCCTGGTCAGCGACGTGACTTCCCGCGCGGTGTCGAGGTCGATGCCGCGAAGGATCACCCCTCCCGCTCCTCGACCCGTGCTCAGCATCACCTGGTGATAGGTGAAGGGAGAGACGGCCACCACGTGCGGAACATTGCGGACCTGCGCAAGCGTCTGAGCCGGCTCCTCGATCCCTCGATCCCCATAGCGTATGATCCAGAGGTGGGCATTGGTCCCGAGAATCTTGCTCCGAAGATCACGCTCGAACCCGCTCATCACCGCCAGGACGACAATGAGCGCCATGACGCCAAGAGCGACGCCGCCGATAGAGATCAGCGTGATCAGGGAGATGAACGCCTGCCCCCGCCTCGCCTTCAGATACCGAAGTCCCACGAACAGCTCAAACGGCATCGGGACCGCCTTGTTCGCCCTGGGCGGGCTTCAGGAGAGGAAAGAGGATGACATCACGAATCGATGGGGAGTCGGTAAAGAGCATCGCCAGCCGGTCGATGCCGATCCCTTCACCCGCCGTCGGAGGCATCCCGTACTCCAGTGCCCGCAGAAAATCCTCGTCCAGGCCATGAGCCTCCAGATCGCCTTGATCCCGCTGTCGCAACTGGTCAAGAAAGCGGGCGCGCTGCTCACGCGGATCGTTCAGCTCAGAGTAGGCGTTGGCGATTTCCATCCCGCCCACGAACATCTCAAACCGTTGAACCGTCATTGGCTCCCCGTGTTTCGCTTTGGCCAAGGGGGAAAGCTCCGTGGGGAAATCGATGATGAACGTGGGTTGAATGAGCTTCGGCTCTACCAGCGTGTCGAACAGTTCGGCCATCACCTTTCCCCGGCCCCAACCCGGTGCGATGCTCACCCCATGACGTGCGGCCAAGGTACTCACGCCCTCTTCTGTCTGGAGCGCCTCTGCATCAAGTCCGGCCAGCTTAACGAGGGACTCTTCCAGCGTCAGCTTCGGCCAGGGTGGAGCGAAGGAGATCCGCTGCCCCTGATAGGTCACCTGCTGGTCTCCCGTGATCTCCTTGGCCAAGTGAGCCAGCATCTCTTCCGTCAGCGCCATAAGGTTCTGATAATCGGCATACGCCTGGTAAAACTCCAACATTGTGAACTCGGGGTTGTGTTGGGTGGAGATCCCCTCATTCCGGAAGTTTCGGTTGATCTCAAAGACCCGGTCGAACCCTCCTACCACCAGCCGCTTCAGGTATAACTCGGGAGCAATCCTCAAATACAGCGTGAGGTCGAGGGCATTGTGATGTGTGACAAAGGGGCGCGCCATGGCGCCGCCGGCCATCGACTGCATCATGGGGGTCTCGACTTCCAGGAACCCCCTTGACTCAAGGAAGCGACGCATCTCCGCAATCAGGCGGCTGCGTGTCCTGAAGGCGCCTGCAACCTGGCGGTTCACAAGGAGATCCAGGTAGCGCTGGCGAAAGCGGGTCTCCACGTCGGTCAGCCCATGCCACTTTTCCGGCAGCGGCCGCAGCGACTTCGACAGAAGTTGAACCGTCCGGGCTCGCACCGTGAGTTCCCCTGTCCGCGTCCGGAAGAGCTGACCCTCCACCCCCAGGTAGTCGCCAACATCCAGCTTCTTGCAGAGTTCGTATGCCTCGAGACCGACGGTATCCCGTACAATGTAGATCTGAATCCTCCCGGAACCGTCCTGGAGATGAGCGAAGGTCGCCTTCCCATGACCCCGTATGGACATCAGGCGCCCGGCGATCGACACCTGAGGAGCCCCAGCGTCCCCCTCTTCAGAGAGACCCGCGTATTCCCGATGAAGATCGGCCGCGAGATGAGTGACACCGAACCGGGCTGGATACGGGTCAATGCCGGCCACTTCAAGCTCCGCCAGCTTCCGCATCCGCTCGCTTACCAACGGATTGTGTTCTTCCACAGAGCCTCCAGTTATTAGATGGGTTCGATTATAGGAAGCGCCCTGGTAACTGTCAAGGAAGCGGCGGATTCGGTTGATCGAGGTATCAGGTAACGCGTTGGTCAGCGACGCGGACCGGGACCCATACCGCCAGGACCCATGCCTCCACCCATGGCAGGCGGCTCATCCGGCAGCGTGACACCACGCTCTTTGGCGCGCGCCTTCATTTGCTCATGAAACTCCTTGCGGATTTGCTGCCGTTCTTCAGCAGTCTTTGCGGCGCGCATTTTTTTGCGATGCTCTGCGCGTTCTTCCTCTGTCATCAATTGGCTACCACGGACTCGTTCTTGTTGACTCTCCGCCTTTACGGCCTCTCCCGGCTTCGCCTCGCTCTGAGCTGGCTTGTCATCGGCCGCACATGCCAATCCGGCGGATAACGCCAATATCGAGACCCCGGAAAATAGCTTGAGCATCTTTTTCATCACGATTCCCTCCTTCAACTTTGGGTTGTTCCAATGCGGTTGAGCTGAGTTTCGTTCCTCAACCCAGCCTACGGCGTACTCGAAACATCTCTACCGGTCGCGGCGATTCTCTCGCCTTTCCAATGATATGTCAACGTTGTCAATGATCCGCCTGTGGACAGCATATCCTGCCACAGTCGTCGCCTCACCCGGTTCTCGTGATACTTGCGCGCGACAGACTGATCTGGCACAATACCATCACTATGGCTGAAACCCTCCTCGATAAGGTCTGGCGGGCCCATACGGTGCGAACGCTTCCCTCTGGACAGACGCAGCTCTTTATCGGCCTGCACCTGATCCACGAGGTGACCAGCCCGCAGGCTTTTCAGATGCTGCGGGAGGCGGGGCTCAAGGTCCGCTATCCCGAGCGAACTTTCGCAACTATCGACCACATCGTCCCCACCGCCTCTCAGGCAAGGCCCTTTACAGACATCATGGCCGAAGAGATGACCGTCCACTTGGCCACAAACTGCAAGGAATTCGGTATCCCGTTCTTTGACCTGGACAGCAGACGACAAGGAATCGTCCACGTCATTGGGCCGGAGCTTGGGCTCACCCAGCCGGGCATGACCATTGCCTGTGGCGACAGTCACACCTCCACCCATGGGGCTCTGGGGGCGCTGGCGTTCGGCATCGGCACCAGCCAAGTGCGGGATGTCCTGGCCACGCAATGCCTGGCGATGACGAAGCCAAAGCTCCGACAAATCCAAATAGAGGGCAGGCTGGCACGCGGGGTCTACGCCAAGGACGCAATCCTCACCATCATCCGCAGGCTGGGTGTGAAAGGCGGGGTAGGTTACGCTTATGAGTACGCCGGCTCGGCTGTTACAGCGATGTCGATGGAGGAGCGCTTGACCATCTGCAACATGAGTATCGAGGGCGGAGCGCGCGCCGGCTATGTGAGCCCCGACGCAACCACCTTCGAATACCTCAAGGAACGCCCGTTTGCGCCGCAGGGCGAGGCGTTTGACCGGGCGGTCAGGTGGTGGAAGAGCATGGCGACTGACTCCGATGCCGCATTCGACGCCATCGCGCGGCTGGATGCCCCCTCGATCGAGCCTATGCTCACCTGGGGCATCAATCCTGGGCAGTCGATAGGAATAGGTGAGCGGATCCCGCATCTGCACGACGCGCCTGATGCGGACCGGGACGCCTGGGCCGAGGCGCTGGCCTTCATGGATCTTGAGTCCGGCCGGCCGATCGCCGGGACCCCGATCGATGTCGCCTTCATCGGCTCCTGCACCAACGGGCGCCTCTCTGACTTGCGGGTTGCGGCCGAGGTTGTCCGAGGGCGAAAGGTGGCGAAAGGCATTCGGGCCCTCGTCGTTCCAGGGTCTCAGGTGGTGGCGCGAGCGGCTGAAGCTGAGGGACTCCATGAGGTCTTTCTAACGGCCGGGTTTGAGTGGCGCAAGGCCGGCTGCTCGCTCTGTCTCGGGATGAATGAGGATAAGCTGACCGGTCGGGAGATCTGCGCCGCTTCCAGTAACCGGAACTTCAAGGGACGCATGGGAAGCCCTACGGGTCGGACCCTCCTCATGAGCCCGGCCATGGTGGCTGCGGCAGCCATCCAAGGGCGGATCACAGACGTGCGGGAGATGCTGCCGTGAGACAGAACGATATTCGACGCCGGATCACCGGCCGCGCGATTTCGCTTCCCGGCAACGACATCGACACTGACCGGATCATCCCCGCCCGTTTCCTGAAATGTATCACCTTCGAGGGGCTTGAGGTGCACGTCTGTGAGGACGACCGACGGCAGATGCCGGATCACCCGTTTAACCAGGCTCGGTACCAGGAGGCGACGATCCTGGTTGTCGGCCAAAACTTCGGCTGCGGCTCCTCGCGGGAACATGCGCCGGAGGCGCTCAGGCGCTGGGGCATCCGGGGCATCGTGGGCGAGTCATTCGCCGAGATCTTCTTCGGTAACTGCACGGCGATTGGGCTCCCCTGCCTGGCGCTGCATCCGGAGGATGTTGCATGGTTGTTGGACGCCGTGGCGCAGCATCCGGAGCAGGAGATGCTGCTGGATCTGGAGCACCGGCTGGTGCGTTTCGGCGAACAGACGCTCCGTGCCACCATCCCAGATGGTGCTCGGAATCAACTCCTGGCGGGGACCTGGAACGCGATGGGTGTCCTGCTGGAGGCCGGCAACGAGATCGACCGGATCGCCAGGAGCCTGCCCTACGTCACCAGCTATTGAGGAATCCTGCCGCAAGCACCACGTCTCGTAGCAATGCTAGGAAGGCCGGCGCACGTCCCATTGTGTTCCATCCCATCACAACTCCTATTCGTTCTTGCATAATCGATAGAAAACGAACCGCACAACTATCCGTTCAGCCTGAGCCTGTCGAGAGCGGCCAGTGTCTCTCTAGCCTCGCCCGCATTCATACAAATTTCTTGTTAAGTGTTGGAAAAGATTATAGAGTTTGGGCCAGCTTCAAGAACGGCTGGGCGAGACTGATCAGCATACATACATAATAGATAGGCGGAGCGAGTGTAAGGAGACGATAAATGGAAATCTTCATAGTATGGATTGTCGTTGGCGGTTTGGTCGGCTATCTCGCTGGCCAGGCACGAGGGCGAGCGTGCGGCGGACTCGCGCTCGGAATTTTACTCGGACCTATAGGCTGGCTCATGGTGTTGTGCGGGCGCGACAAGCGCCAGAGGTGCATGGAGTGCGGCGGAGTTGTTGTGGAGGGGGCGCGTAAGTGTCTCCATTGTGGCAGTGCCATCGAGCGGATGTTTGACATTCGTTGTCCTTCTTGCCGTGAGAGGGGGCGAGTCCGTGAGTCCCTATTGGGTGATCAGGTCGAGTGCCCCTCCTGCAAGCGGACTTTCGCGGCGTCCAGTGTGCGCGTTTCGTGAGTACGCCGTGAGCGGTCGGGGAGATAGGTAACAAAAAAGTCCGGGGACATGGGTTACACCTTATGGCGTTTCAATCTACCATATGCATCCTCGATGCGCATGTGTCGTTCATGTAACCGGCCGAGTTTGAGCGGGCCGAAGTAGACGTTCCAGATGCCATCGTCGATTTCCTCTAGCCCCACGTACTCCCCGGCGCAGACGATCGAGACGTTTACCCAGTCGCAGTTCCATCGGATGCCGCCGTTGGCACTCACGTAGCGCACCTCGAAACGGTCGGGGTATTCGAGCGGCGGCAGCGTATTGGGCATCTCCCTTGGGGACGGGCGATAGAGGGAGGCTGGTGTCTGCTGATCGAGCGCTTCATGCGGACGCTCGAGGTTGAACTCCTCGCGGAAGCGGTTGAACCTACGTTGTTGGGCCGGAAGGCTTCCCGCCGCCGGTCGGGTCGCCTCGGCCTTGAGGGTTCTGTGCATGCGTTCGTGGCGACCGTTCTGCTGGGGCTTACCAGGCTCAATGAGTTCCGGCAGCACGCCGAGGCGGACCCACCAGGCCGAGAGCGCCGAGAGCCGCGCGAGGGTGTTGGTGGCAAAGGGCACGCCATTATCGGTGCGGATCCGTGTAGGCAGGCCGTATTCCTGGAAGAGCCGCCTGAACATGGGTGTTGCCCCGGCCCCGGCCGTCGAATACAGCGCCTGGCAACCCAGCAGATAACGGCTGAAGCCATCGGTCACCGTCAAGGGATAGCAATACAGACCATCGCCGGTTTTGAACTGCCCTTTGAAGTCGGCGCTCCACACGTCATTGGGGGCGAGGATCAGGCTGCTGGGCTTGCTGGGGTGGCCGATACGGCGGCGGTGCCGTGACTTGGGCACCATGCCGTGGCGGCTCAAGATGTCGCAGACGGTGGAGCGGCCCGGCAGATCCCAACGAGGGTGGCGCTTGTGCACGATCGTGAGGAGCTTCTTGCCGCCCCAGGACGGATGCCGGTGACGGGCTTCCAGGAATGCCGTCACGATCTCGGGTGCGGTCTCATTGGGCGAATGCCGGGGCCGTCGCGACCGTGCTTCGAGACCCGCGGGTCCGAGGTGCAGGTAGCGGTCGATCCATTTGTAGGCGGTCTTGCGTGAGACTCCATAGAGCTGGCAAAGCTCTGTGATCGAGAGCATCTCACGCAGGTAATCGGCAATGAATTGAGTTCGTTGGTCCATAGGTGACGTTTTCCTCCACGGCATAGGGCACCTCCTTGCGGTGCCCGTGAGTGTGGCACAACATGTCACCTATGTCCCTGGACTAAAGTGTTACCTATGTGTCTGGACCGTACCC
>JAGWRQ010000107.1 GCA_028869615.1 Candidatus Methylomirabilota bacterium
AAGAACTGGCGGCGGCTGCACAGGCTGGTCTATCTCATCGGTCTGCTCGGCGTGCTGCATTACCTGTGGCTGGCCAAAAAGGGCGTGAACGATCCGTATCTCTACGCTGCCATACTGGCCGTCCTGTTGGGCATTCGCCTATGGGACTGGGCGCGACGCAAAGCCTGGTTGGGCTTTCCGATATGGCTTCGTGGAGGCCATGCACTAACAAGGACCGCTGATGACATGCGTGGGGATTAGTCCCCGGCCATTCCGCCGATGATCGCTCGGTGCGCATTCCGGTGAAAACAGTCACCGATTCCGGTCGATAGTCGCCAGTTGCCTCGCGAGTAGAATGCCGGTCCAAGACGCCTCGATCAGGGCAGTGAACTGAGCGTGGGCGAAATAGGGGCGCTGCAACCAATGCATGAGACTCAAGATGGCGGGGGCGTAATCTTTACCCCACTCGGTGGGTAGGTCCCGCACTCTGGCGCCTCACGTGGCGCTTGAGCCGCCGAGCGCAGTGAGAACGGCTCTAAGTGCTTACGTTCGCCCGCCTATGCAAGCTTCTGCAGACGCTCAGCGATCCAGACCTTGATGATTGACTGACGAGTCACGCCGAGTCTCTTGGCCTCTTTATCGAGTGATTCGATCATCCAGACCGGAAAGTCAACGTTCACCCTTCGCTGTTGGCTCCCGGGACGAATGGCCTTCGACAGATCGAGATATTTCAGAACACTTTCGCCCTTATCGAACTTCTCGTCGAATACCCTAGCTTTCATAAATGTAGATCTCCTCACGTCGTGAGCGACGGACTGAGATGATTCGCGTCTTGTCGCTTCTGTGGGTAATGACTGCGGACCAGTGCCTTTGATCGATAAGACCTATGACAATGGAGCGCTTCTCATCGTCTGTTTTCGCTGGGATTTCAACCCGTTCGGCGTCTTCCCAGAGACGTTGCGCCTCTGCGAAATCGATCCCGTGTTTTTCCTTGTTCCGCCGACTTTTCTCCTCGTCATATTCAAATTTCATTATGGTATAGAATATATACCTTTATAATAGCTGTCAAGTCCAAGTACTTTTCCTCATTATGGGCCGAATGCCTCGATTGAGGCGCGAGCGCTTATCGACATCCTGTGCTACTGCACGGTCACCAAACTGCACAAGTATCGTAACACCTGGCCGGGTTCAATGGGAACGGGTGGCTGATTTGTGAGCGGAATGGGTGGGTTGGTGGAGCTTTTCGGTGAGGGCACGTAACGCCGGCTTCCAATGTTCGGAGGAATCTTGCCGAAGGGAATCGGGCATATTCGCTACCCCCAAGTCCAACTAACGACCCCTATTGTCGTTAGTCCCCGGTGGCGCCGATGATTGCTCGATCGGGGTCGATCTCTTCCCGAAGAATGCGAAGCTCCTCGGAGGTCGGAGGTGCAAGCTCCTCCAGCTGTGGCGCGATAAGGGGGGTAAACTCCATCTCCTTGAGGGCGTCATCCACGCTCAGGCCATGCAGGACCCCCAGCAAGATCATCTGCCTGGTCTGGTCATCGAATCCGTACAGGGCCTTGGAGGTCGCCACCCGCCATGGTCCGGTATCCCTAGGCAAGCCGGCTCGCTCGCGGGCCTCGGGCGTGCCGTCAAGAAACCCGGGTGAGGTCACGAAGTCAACCTTCTCCACGAAACGACGGCGTTCGTGCTTGACGATGATCACCGACTGCCAGCACTGGCTCAGCACCTCATTGGCCCCTCCGCTCCCTGGAAACCGCTTCTCCGGACGGTGGTAGTCGCGCCCGATCATGGTCGAGTTGATGTTGCCGAACCGGTCGATCTGTGTGGCGCCGAGGACCCCCATATCGATCATCCCGATCTGAGCCTGCGCAAAGATGGTGTTCATGCTCGTCCAGGCGAGCGATCGATAGCAGTTGCGCGGCCCACCCATCGTAAAGCGGACGAACGGCGTCTCAGGGAGCGCGCCGACCGCGCCGAACTCATAGACCTGGGCCATCCGAGGGGCGTGCAGACGCTGGGCCAGGATCGCGGCGATCTGCGGCATCCCATATCCGATGAAGACAAGGGTGCCGTCCTGAATCAGCCGGGCGCACTGGCAGATCATGAACTCTGATTCACTGAACTCCATGTCGCTCAATGATACCCCTCCTTGATCGTCGCCTGTCGCTTCAACTCCAGGAGCCTTGCCATCCCCACGCGCTTCTCCAAAAACTCCTCGTGGGAGGCGATGCTGTAGACATACTTGTCGAGATAGGCGACCATCTTCTGCTCGTCACGTGAGGCACCCATGAACTCCAGGAAGTGCGCGATGTCCATCTCGTAGATTCCCTGCGTCCCGCCCGGCAGGCAGCCGAACGGGGCATAGACGACGGCATCCACCATATAGTACGGGATGGTGGTCTTCGACGGCTCCTTGCGGATGTCGTCGATCGTGATGATCTCTTCGGTCGAGATAATCGTCCGTTTGGAGGCCATGGCCGTTTCCAGCGGCGACACACCGGGACCGAAACAGCGGGCGTTGCCGTAGATATCGCACTGGTGGACATGGACCAGTCCGACATCGGGGTTCACGGCTGGGACCAACGCGATCGGCTTGCCGGTGAAGGGGTCCTGCACCACCTTGGCGCCGGAGTAGGTCAGGGTATCGGTCGCCAGTAGATTCCTGGTCGGCAGAAACGGCACACCCATCGCCCCGGCCAGGTGGCGCAGCGTCAAGGTCCCATTGGTCCACTCGGTCACCTTGATCCTTCCCTCCTCCACCAACTTGCTGATCAGGCGGCCAAGACCCAGGAAGCCCACATCGACCCCCCGCAGGCAGCCTCCAGCCGCCAGCAGCGTCGTCTCCATCAGCGTGAACTTGGCCGCAAACCAGAGTTGCCTCCTCCGTTGGCGGATGATCTCCCGGACAAGAGAAGCTGGGCCTCTGGTGAAGGAGGAGAAGTCGAAGCTGACATAATCGCCGTCCTTCACATAGCGGCGAACCGCCTCAGCTTCGGGCATGACCTTGTCCACCATTGCCCGCCGCTTCTCGGTCCGCATGAAGGCGCGCAGATCGTCCGGGTCTGTGACGCTGAATTCACCGACTCCTGCCTGCAGCACATCCATGTTCATCACCCCCTACAGGCCGATCTTCGCAAGAATCTCTTCTACGGCGGTATACGGATCGAGGGCGCGATCGGCAACACGGGTAATCAGCTCCTTCATCCCCCCGTTCCGCTCAAACCGCTCCAGCGCCTTAGCCATGAGTCTCTCCTGAAGCAGCGCTCGAAATGCGCGCTCACTTCGCTCCCGTCCCTTTTTCTTCCGCAGATCGCGCTCATCCATGAAGGCCCTGTGCTCAAAGATCGCATCCAGCAGCGCTGCGACGCCCTCCCCCGTCGTGGCGACCGTCTTGAGAACCTTTGGAGACCAGTCGGCCGCCTCCGGCGCCATGTGTAGCATCATCTCAAGCTCAGCGACCGTCCGGCTCGCGCCCTCCCGGTCGGCCTTGTTGACCACGAACAGGTCTCCAATCTCCAGGACACCCGCCTTGAACGTCTGGATTTCATCGCCGAGGCCCGGAACCGAGACCACCACGCAGGTATGCGCCGTTCCCACGACCTCCACCTCATCCTGGCCGACCCCCACTGTCTCGATCAGAATCACCTCTTTCCCCGCCGCATCCATGACGTCTACGATCTCATTGGTGGCGCGGGCCAAGCCGCCAAGGTGGCCTCGCGTTGCCATGCTGCGGATAAAGACGCCGGTGTCAAGGCTATGGCTCTGCATCCGGATTCGGTCTGCCAGAATCGCCCCTCCGGTGAACGGGCTTGTGGGGTCCACCGCAACAACCCCCACCGTCTTATCGCGTTTTCGCAACTCTTCCGTGAGCCGGTCCACCAGCGTGCTCTTCCCGGAGCCCGGCGGACCGGTAATTCCAATGATGTGGGCCGAGCCGGTGTGGGGGTAGAGCAACTTCAGTGCAGCCCTGGCCTCGGCATCGCTGTTTTCAATCATGGTCATGAGGCGGGCCGCCGCGCGGACATCGCCCCTCAGAATGCTCTGCACCAGTTCCATGCGTCACCACGCGCCCAAAACGGGCGCAGCAAGCAGCTCCCTACGCGCATGCACCGTCTTTATACATACGCTCGGCCAAGGAGTTCGCGAGCGATGATCAGCCGCTGGATCTCCGAGGTCCCTTCGCCGATGGCGCAAAACTTGGCGTCACGGAAATAGCGTTCGACCGGGAACTCCTTGATGTAGCCATAGCCCCCATGGATCTGGACCGCCTCAGTAGCGGCCTTCATGGCCACCTCCGCCGCGAAGAGCTTGGCGTACGACGCCTCCTTGGTGAACGGCTGATCAGTATCTTTCAGGTAGGCAGCCTGCAAAACCAGGAGCCTGGCCGCGTCGATCTCGGTCGCCATGTCCGCCAGCTTCCATTGAATCGCCTGGAAGCCCGCGATCGGCTGGCCGAAGGCCTGTCGTTCCTTGGCGTATTTGAGCCCTTCCTCCAGACAGCCGCGGGCGATCCCCACGCTGAGCGCCGCCATCCCGATCCTCCCCGCATCCAGGATCATCAACGCATCAATGAAGCCGTGGTTCAGTTCGCCTAACAGGTTCACCTCCGGAATGCGTGCGCCTTCAAGGATCACTTGGGCCGTGTCGGAGGCCCGAAATCCCATCTTGTGCTCTTTCCGGCCGACCCGCAACCCGGGCGTCCCTTTCTTGATAATAAAGGCCGAGATGCCCTTCTCCCGCGCTGCCCGATTGGTGAGCGCCATGATCACGTAGATGCCGGCTACACTCCCCTGCGTAATAAAGTTCTTTGTCCCGTTCAGCACCCACTGATTTCCTTCACGCGTTGCAGTAGCCTGCAGCCCAGCCGCGTCACTCCCCGACCCAGGCTCCGTCATCGCCCACGCGCCGAGGGCCTGCCCGCCGGTCAATCTAGGTAGATACTGCCTTCTCTGAGCCTCGTTTCCGAAGAGGTAGATATGATTGCTGCAGAGCGAGTTGTGCGACTCCACAGTCAGAGCCACCGACGCATCGTACCGCGCGAGCTCCTCAAGGATCAGGGCATAGCTGATGTAGTCCATCCCCGCGCCGCCGTACTCTTTGGGAAGGAGGATGCCCATCAGCCCCAGTTCCGAGAGCTTCCGGATGATCTCGGCTGGAAACAGTTCTCGCTCGTCGAGATCGGCTGCGACCGGTGCGATCTCCCGCTCGGCGAACTCCCGCACCATCATCTGAATCGCCTGCTGCTCCTCGCTCAGCTCGAAGTCCATGGCTTACTCATCTGGCGTTCAGGGTTGATCGCCGCAGTCATCGGAATACGTGCGTCTGCTTGTGTTCTATTTATCCTCGTGAACGGGGAAGAATCGTAGCGAGTC
This sequence comes from Candidatus Methylomirabilota bacterium, assembly GCA_028869615.1. Lineage (GTDB taxonomy): Bacteria > Methylomirabilota > Methylomirabilia > Methylomirabilales > Methylomirabilaceae > Methylomirabilis. The sequence continues at coordinate 5,358 of JAGWRQ010000107.1, forward strand.
GGACACCTTCTTTTTACTCTTCTGTTCGCTCTTTTGCTCGCTGCCGAATGTAGCGACCAGTCCTTGAACGAACGCTTCCTTGTCGGAGGCGGAGAGTCTTGCTGACGGGTGTAAGAGCGCATAGAGCGTGGGCGGCATGGAGCCGTTTCGGACAGTGTCTGCAGCCTCGCCAGCTTCATTCTCTTGGAGTCCCCATTCTGACACATTGAGAGCAGCGCGACCTTTATCGATGTCGCGCCTGATGATCCATGTGATCGGTGCGACGACGTCGTACCATGGCAAGGTGGTTTGATTGCTGTGACAATTGCCACAGGCACGGAGGAATAGTTCTCTCGTCTTGGGGCTGTCCCATTTCGGCTCAGCTTTCACTGGGAGGTTAATATTCGCTCGACCCCAGGGTATGAACTGAATGCCGACGAAAATCACAACGGCCTCCCCAATAGCCAAGGTGACCATAACCTTTTTCACCCAAGATGTGTGCCTCTCTTCTTGCTTTCTTTCTATCTCTTCCTTCTCTTCCATAGAGTTCCTCCATGAATGACGATAGGTAGGCTAACGCCCCCGTTTGGTGGCTGGCGGAGCGCCGGCGGAGCAGAGGGAAGCGTGGAGGCGGCGGGCGGACTCGAACCGCCGAATAAAGGTTTTGCAGACCTCTGCCTTAGCCACTTGGCTACGCCGCCATGAGGGAGGCAACGATGACGTGATCCGGCAATCCAGTCGGTAGGATAAAAACAATGGGTGGGCACGGCCTTAGGCAACATGCCGATTACATCATGCATCCGCTCGATAACGGTTCATCGGTCGCAAGGGTGGAGCGGGAAACGGGATTTGAACCCGCGACCCTCGCCTTGGCAAGGCGATGCTCTACCGCTGAGCTATTCCCGCATCCGAAAAGAAACTATAGCGTCGGCGATCCCGGCTGTCAAACGAAAACCTCTAGGCCGACTGGACCGATAGGAGCTTCAGCACAGCCTCCGGATCGGCCTTCACCGTGACAGGCTGCTGCGAAAGACGGATCGCAGCATCGGGTTCTTTCAGGCCGTGCCCGGTGAGGACACACACCACGACCGCATCCTTGGGGAGGTGATTCGACCGGCAATATTTGGCGAGTCCGGCCACCGACGCAGCCGAGGCCAACTCACAGAAGACCCCTTCCGTATGGGCCAGGAGACGATAGGCCTCGATAATCTCGCTGTCAGAGACCATATCAATCCGTCCGCCGGACTCGGCGGCAGCAGCCGTCGCCCCAGCCCAGCTTGCCGGGTTACCGATCCGGATGGCCGTGGCGACGGTCTCCGGCTGCTCGACCACCTTCCCCAAGACGATCGGCGCCGCGCCTTCCGCCTGCCATCCCATCATCTTCGGCAACGAGGTGATCTGCCCGGCTTTGGCATATTCCTGGTATCCCTTCCAGTACGCGGTAATGTTGCCCGCGTTGCCGACCGGCGTGAAGTGGTAGTCCGGGCTCCGGCCGAGCCGGTCGCAGACCTCGAAGGCGGCGCTCTTCTGACCCTCGATCCGGTACGGATTTACGGAGTTGACCAGCACAATGGGCTGATCTGCAGCGACCCGCCTCACGATCTGCAGGGCCTGGTCGAAGTTGCCTGCGATCTGCAGCACCTGCGCGCCATGGATCATGGCCTGAGCCAGCTTACCCAGCGCGATTTTCCCTTCCGGGATCAGCACAAAAGCGCGCAGTCCAGCCCGAGCCGCATACGCCGCGGCGGAGGCCGAGGTATTCCCGGTCGAGGCGCAGATGACAGCCCTTGCGCCTTCCTCCACCGCCTTGGTGATGGCGAGGGTCATCCCCCTATCCTT
>JAGWRQ010000108.1 GCA_028869615.1 Candidatus Methylomirabilota bacterium
CCAGGTTCAAACCTCATCCCTCAAACGGCACAAAGGCGGGGGGTCCTTCCCTTCCTCCCCTATTACGCGCTCACCCGTTATCAGGACCGCGTACCCTTTGTACCCTTCTCACCTCGGTCCGAGGGCCTTTTCATACTCCCCAGTGAGTGATCCTCTTACATTTCTGGCCATTCATTCAATGGCGTTGGCACAAGCAGTGTGGAAGGAGGTGGACCTCCGTTGGCAATTGGAGTTGATCAGTTAGCGATCGTTCTGATCGTGGCGGTTGCTGGTGTTATCGTTGGGTACTTGCTCAGAAAACAGGTATTCGAAAGTAAGGTGGCTGAGGCAGAGACACTGGCCAAGCGCATCCTGAACGAGGCGGAGAAAGAGGCAGAAACCAAACTTCGGGAGGCTGAGCTTGAGGCCAAGGAACTCGCTATTCAGGCTAAGGCCGATCTGGAGCGAGAAACCAAGAGCCGTCGTCAGGAACTCGAGAGCGCGCAGCGCCACGTGAGTCAGAAGGAAGAGACCATTGAGCGACGACTGGAGCAGTTGGAGCGACGCGACCGCGAACTGGATTCACTGGCAAGCGATCTCGGCAACAGGGAGCGGGCTGCCGCCGACAAAGAGACCCAGTGCGCTCAGTTAATGGATGATGCGCAGCGACAACTGGAGCGCATCTCCGGCCTCACAGCCGAAGAGGCCAGGAAGATCCTGCTCCAGAATCTGGAGCAGGAGGCTAGGATCGAGTCGATGGCTTTGTTCAAACGGCTTGAGGATGAGACGAGGGCGACGGCGGAGGCGAAGGCCAAAGAAATCCTGGCCGTTGCCGTTGATAAGTGTGCCCCGGAGTTCGTCATGGAATCAACGGTCTCTGTGGTGGATTTGCCGAACGAGGAGATGAAGGGGCGGATCATTGGTCGGGAGGGGCGCAACATCCGGGCCTTCGAGCGAGCAACGGGAATTGATGTGATCGTGGACGACACCCCTGAAGCGGTGATCCTATCCGGCTTCGATCCGATCCGGCGGGCCATCGCCAAGGAGGCGCTACAACGCCTCATCACCGATGGGCGGATTCATCCGGCTCGCATCGAGGAAGTAGTGGAGAAGGTGAAGGGAGAGATCGATGACGACATCAAGAAGACCGGTGAACGCGCAACCTTCGAACTGGGGATCAGCGGTCTCCACCCCGAACTCGTGCGCCTGGTTGGGCGGCTCAAGTACCGAACCAGCTATTCGCAGAATCAGCTTCAACACACGATAGAGGTGGCGCAACTCGCCGGTGTGATGGCGGCTGAGTTGGGGCTCGATGCCAAGGTTGCCAAACGGGCAGGTATGCTTCACGATATCGGGAAGTCGGCCGACGTCAACATGGAAGGGACTCACGTCTCCATTTCGGCTGAGTTGGCCAAGAAGTATGGTGAGCGCCCAAAGGTGGTGAATGCGATCGCCGCCCATCACGAGGACGTGGAAATTACCTGTCTGGAGGCCGTGGTGCTCCAGATCGCTGATACGCTCTCGGCGGCCAGGCCCGGGGCCAGACGTGAGCTGTTGGAAAGCTACGTGAAACGGCTCGAGGGATTGGAGAGAATCGCAAACTCCTTTGCGGGCGTGAGCAAGACATACGCCATCCAAGCCGGACGTGAGGTGCGCATTATCGTTGAGAGCGCTGAGGTATCAGACGTGCAGGCGTATCAGCTTGCGCGGGATATCGCGAAGCGAATCGAAGAGGAACTACAGTACCCCGGCCACATTAAGGTGACCGTGATCCGCGAGACCAGAGCGGTAGAGTACGCCAAATAACAATGTTTCGAGTATCGAGTTGCAGGTTTTGGGTTAGACCCATTCGGAGGGGGCCTCTTCGCCCGAAACCCGAAACTCGAAACACTAAGCCATGCGGATACTATTCATTGGCGACGTGATCGGCAAGCCGGGTCGCGAAATTGTGGCGTCTGTGTTACCGCGCCTGACCGAGGAGCGGAAGATCGACCTCGTCATCGCGAACGGCGAAAACCTGGCCGGCGGCTTCGGCGTCACGGGAGCGGTGGCTGAAGAGATGTTCGCGCTCGGTGTTGATCTCCTGACCTCCGGGAATCACCTCTGGGATAAGAAAGAGGTCGAAGAGTACATTGTCAAGGAGGAGCGACTGCTGCGACCGGCCAACTACCCCGAGCCTGCGCCTGGCAGGGGAAGCCTGGTGGTGGATCGGGGCGGCTGTATCGTCGGAGTGCTGAATCTGCAGGGACGGGCGTTCATGCCCACGCTGGATTGCCCGTTCCGAGTGGGTGACCGCGAGATCAGCCGGCTGCGTCGAGAGACGACGTTGATCTTCGTCGATTTCCATGGCGAGGCGACAGCGGAGAAACAGGCCTTCGCCTGGTATGTGGATGGGCGGGTATCGGCGGTGATCGGCTCGCACACGCATGTCCCGACCGCGGATGAGCGAATCCTGCCGGGAGGCACGGCGTATCTGACCGATGTGGGGATGACGGGTGGGTACGATTCGGTCATTGGGATGGGCATTGAGGCGCCGATTGCCAAATTCCTGTCCGGTCTTCCGAAGCAGTTCCGACCGGCTACCGGCGCGCCTCGACTGTGCGGAGTCGTGGTCGAGATCGACGAGCGTACCGGCCGCTCAACCTCCATCCTACGGATCCAACAGGAGCCCTGAGGCGACCCCGCATGGCAGCACGGATCATCGACGGCAAGGCTATTGCGGCAGAGATTCGCCGAGAAGTCCGGCTCGATGTCGCGGCAATGGTGGCGCAGACCGGGGTAGTGCCGTGCCTGGCGGCGATCCTTGTCGGGAATGACCCGGCCTCGGCAACCTATGTGCAGAACAAGGCCAGGGCGTGTAAGGAGGTCGGGATTACCTCAGTACGGATCGACCTGCCGGCCGACTGTTCTGAAGCGTCGCTACTCCACGAGATCGGGCGTCTGAACAGCGACCCTGCCGTACACGCGATTCTCGTCCAGCTTCCGCTCCCACCCCACATCAGCGAAAAGCGAGTCCTGGAGACGATCCTTCCGGAAAAGGATGTGGACGGGTTTCATCCCGCTAACCTGGGAGGATTGCTCGTCGGGAAACCCCTCTTTGTCGCATCCACGCCGCTTGGCATTCTTGAACTGCTGAATCGGTCGAATGTGGGAATCGAGGGGAAGCATGCCGTCATCGTCGGCTGGAGTGTGGTGGTCGGCAAACCGACGGCGTTCCTGTTGCTGCAGCACCACGCGACCGTTACCATCTGCCATATCAAGACCCGCGAGCTTGCCTCTCATACCCGACAGGCTGATATCCTGATTGTAGCGGCAGGAAAGCCGGGTTTGGTGACCGGCTCCATGGTCAAGGGTGGGGCCGTGGTCATCGATGTCGGCGTGAATCGCCTGACAGACGGCAGAGTGGTGGGGGATGTGGACTTTCCGGGGGTTGCGGAAAAGGCTTCGCTGATCACGCCGGTTCCAGGCGGGGTCGGTCCGATGACGGTCGCTATGCTGTTACGAAATACGGTAGATGCCTGCCGCCGCTTGTGCGACGCTCGTCGGCCCACCGGGACTGTGCCGGCTGCATCGGGCAAAAGCGAGACACCGCAATCTTGAGGAAGAGCGGGCGCTGTGGCAAGGGAGGTCATGGTGCCTGTATGTGGACGCGTGGTGATGTATGCGGTGGATAAGGTGAATCGGCACGACGAAGAGCCAATCGCACCGGGTTCTGAAGAGGGCGAGCCCCCGCTGCTGACGAAAGAGGAAGCCATCGCTGAGGTGAAGCGGTGGTTTGAGCGGTACAGGATCGACCAGAACCAGATTTTCGCCAGGATCGGCGAGCTGGTTGTCCGCTATGGAGACCTGATTCCTCACCTCGAACAGGAGACCGATGAGGGGCGGTTGCTCCTTCGAGCGATCTCCCGGGGCCGAGTGGTCCGACAACAGCGCGGATTTCCTGGTCTAGAGAGAGATCAGAAGTAGTTGGCGAACAATGATACCGACACAATTGTCTGATCCGGCCGAGGTGATCGTTGACCGGCAGGAACGGAGCCTGATCATTACATGGCGCGACGGGCATCGCAGCGTGTATCCATTTGATGATCTTCGGCGCGATTGCCCATGCGCCTCCTGTGATGATGCGAGGCACAAGAAGCTGAACGCCGGGAGTCTCCTGGTTCTGAGCGGTCCGGTCCTGAAGCCGGGCGAGGTGCAGATTACCGACTATCGCCCAGTGGGTTGGTATGCGCTGAACTTCACCTGGAGCGATGGGCACGATACCGGTATCTATACGTATGAATCTCTGCGGGCGAACTGCCCCTGTGAACAATGCTCCGGTACCGAGGCGGCGCGGTGAGGGGATGAAAGCGATCCAGTTGCTGGAACCCGGGATCGTCAAGGTCGCCGAGCTGCCGGTCCCATCCATTGGACCGGGGGAGCTACTATTGGCGATGAGGGCATGCGGCCTGTGCGGGTCTGATCTGGCGAAAATCTTTAGCCAGAAGCCGCTGAAGCAGCCCGTTCCGCTGGGCCACGAGCTGGTGGGGGTGGTCAAGGCGGTTGGTGAAGGGGTGCAGCGATTTGCCCCCGGTGATCGTCTGGCCGTTGCGCACCATGTCCCGTGTGGCCGATGCCGCTACTGTCGCCATGGTAACGACTCGATGTGTCCCCAGTTCAAAGCGACCAACATCGATCCCGGCGGCTTCGCCGAGTTCGTTCGGATTCCGGCCCTGCAGGTCACGCAGACGGCCTTTGCGCTTCCTGAGAGACTCCCGGACGACGTCGGTATCTTTATGGAGCCATTCGCCTGCGCGTTGCGGGTAGTCAAGCGATCCGATGTGCAGGCCGGTGATCAGATCGTGGTGATCGGCGCCGGGTGCATGGGGTTGCTGGTCGCGCAGGCCGTCGCCGTGTTCGGCGCGAGACCGATCTGTGTGGATATTCGGGAGGAGCGTCTTCAGTTGGCTCGAGCCCTCGGTATTGAGACTACCCTGAATGTAGCCGGATCGGATCCGCGAACGGCCCTTCGCTCGGTCACGGAAGAGGACGGGATCGACGGGGCCATCTTCACTGCGGTGAGCGCCTCGATGGTGGAAGCGGCGCTCAGTGTTCTGCGCGCCGGGGGGAAGATCAACCTGTTCGCTGATGCGGGCGATGCCGGACGCATGGCGATCGATCTGAGTCGCTTCTACCGGCAGGAGCTATCTCTTACGGCAACCTATTCGGCTACGCCGGTGGAACTGGGAGAGGCGATCCGACTCCTGGCCTCCGGACAGATCCGGACTGATCCCCTTGTCAGCTATCGTTTTGATCTGAGCCGGTTCGATGAAGGTGCGCGCCTGCAGCGAGCAGGGCAGGCCACGAAGGTCCTGTTCTACGCCAAGGGAGCAGGTACGACATGATCCCTGTGGAGGCCCTGAGCCGGACGATGATGGCGGCGGTACTTCATGGTCCGGAAGATGTGCGGTTGGAGGAGGTGCCGATTCCTCAGGTAGGGCCAAAGGATCTCTTGGCCAAGGTCGAGGCTGCCTCTATCGATTTCACAGATCGCAAGGTCTACCTGCGTGGATCGCACCCGATGATCGAGACCCCCGGGCTCTTCGGGCACGAGTGGGCTGGCGTCGTGACAGCGCGAGGGGAGCAGGCAGATGTTCGGTGGCAACCGGGAATACGGGTGGTTGCAGCGAACTCGGCCCCTTGTACCGATTCGGATCCGGCGGCCCGATGCCGCGCCTGCCGGCGTTCTTGCCAGGGTATGTGCGAGCGACTCCTGTACAACAACGGCGCCTTCGCCCCCTACATTCGTATCCCAGGACGGATCGCGGAGGTCAACCTGTATGAGCTACCTGCGCAGGTTCCCTTTGAGGAGGCGGCCCTAGCTGAGCCGCTCGCCTGCGTGATGCACGCGGTGCGGCGCGTACCGATCTCCGACGGAGATCGTGTTGTGATCGTGGGAGCCGGACCGATCGGCCTGCTGTTTATCGCCGTCTTGCGCAACCGTTATGGGCAGTCGGTTCGTCTCCTCAGTGTGGACCATCACGACGACCGTCTGGCTCTGGCGAGGAGCTTCGGGGCGGACGCGGCGTTGAATACCGCCGGAGGGTTGGAGAAGACACGCGTACGAGCAGCCTTGGGCGTTGAAAGGGCCGATGTCGTCATTGAGGCAGTGGGCAGTGCGCAGGCGCATCAGGAAGCGTTTGAACTGGTCGGTCGAGGCGGCACGCTGGTTCCCTTCGGCGGAGTGGCTAAGGGCGCTGCCCTTTCCCTCGACCTGCATCGGTTACATTACGATGAGACCCGGATCGTTCCGATCTATCACCATACGCCGGCCGATTTCGCCAGCGCCGTCCATGCCATCGTTCGCCGCGAGATTCCGGTAGGCCGCCTTATCACTGCCCGCCTCCCTCTCTCGGAGTTGCCGAGAGCGCTCGAAATGGTACAGGAGCGGACGACCCTCCGGACGATCCTGTTTCCGTGAGGTCGGCCGGGCGTCTGAAAAGGCTCAGAGCACTACTTCGCTGCGTCATCCCACAGGTGCGGAGTAGAGTGGAAGAAGACGTGCAAGAAAGTGTTGACAAGATTGCCTGACAGCGATAAGGATAATACGGATTCGGGCAGCAGTGGCAGTGCTGCGGCGCCCTCGTGGAGAACATGCTTGGCAACATGGTGAAGCAATTGGGAAATGGAGCTGAACGGATGACGATAGTTTCACTAGCCTCGTTGTCTGGCGTTGCGCGCGAGAGTCGGTCGGTCGTGTCGGCTCGTGTGAGCCGACATGAGCGGACCCGGGGTCGAGTCGAAACCGCTTCACCGAAGCTGCGCTTTCACCATTATCGGAGTGTGCAGTGGATCCTGACAGGCGGGCCGATGGCGGAGGCCTATGTCCCCGTTGTCGTCCATGACGACTGTCAGGGCTGCCTGGTCTGCGCTCGCACTACCGAGTGGTTCATGGAGTTTGCGCGCTTGACCTGCCGTCTCACAGGGATCAACCTTCGTGACTGTCTTCACTGGGGCCATCTGTTCGACAATCCAAAGCCGCTGATTGTTCCCACCTCTAATCTGCTACGGTGTAACAAGCAAGCCTTGGCGAAGCTGCGTGAGAGCTACTTCAGCCTCAGCGAGTTCTC
>JAGWRQ010000109.1 GCA_028869615.1 Candidatus Methylomirabilota bacterium
CGCTGCTGACGGGCGCTGCGGTCAGTATCAGCGGTCTGATCGGATTCCTGGGGCTTGCCGTGCCGCACATCCTGCGCCTCCTGGTCGGGCCCGATCACCGACGACTCTTACCGACCTCGGCCTTGGCCGGTGCGGCCCTGCTGGTATTGGCGGATACGGCAGCACGCTCCATTGCAGCCCCGGCAGAACTCCCCGTGGGGATCTTCACGGCCTTACTCGGCGGCCCCCTTTTCCTCTTCTTGCTTCGGCGGAACGGAAGAGGGTCCGGGTGGCGATGAGACCAGGGATCCATCTTCACGCCGTGTATTTTACCTATCCGAGCGGCTTCGGGCTCGAGAGGATCGATCTGTTCATCGAGCGGGGCGAACGAGTGGCGATCCTGGGCCCGAATGGCTCGGGCAAGACGACTCTCCTGAAGTTGATGCTGGGCCTGTTACACCCAAAGGAGGGAGCGGTCTCTTTTGAGGGCGAGGACCTGGGCAGGATGAGCCGGGCAGAGCTGGCGCGGGCGATCGCCATGGTTCCCCAGGAGTTGCTGTTGCCGTACGCCCTCACGGTGAGGGAAGTCGTACTGTTGGGGCGCACACCATATCTGCATCGCTACCGCGGTCCTACCGGCGAAGACATGGAGGCGGTGCAGGCGGCGATGGCCGCCACCGGCCTCGTATCCTCCGTGGACCGCCCGTACAACGAACTCTCGGGAGGGGAACGCCAGCGGGTCATCCTGGCGATGGCGTTGGCGCAACAGCCGCGCTTGCTGCTGCTCGACGAGCCGACCCGCTCCCTCGATCTCAATCACCAGCTCCGGATCCTCTCGCTGATCAGGAGTCTCAGCGTACAGCACGGCCTGACGGTTATTTCATCTGTGCACGATCTGAATCTGGCTTCGCTCTATTTCGACCGTCTGGTCCTTCTGTCATCGGGCCGTATCGTGGCGGATGGCCCCCCGGACCAGGTCATCCGGCCGGATATGATCCGGGAGGTCTTTGGCGTATCTGTGCTCGTAAGGCGACATCCCGGATGCGGCGTTCCCTGGGCGACCCTCTTACCGGATACGCTCGACCTGTCCCCCGCCCGTGAAGACGCCTCCACAACGGCGATCAATCCTTGACAAATGTGGCGGCGGCGGACTATTGTAGTTCCACGTGTTAAGAGTCAAGGTGCAAGAAGGCGGGTTGCGAATGTTGACTGCCGAGCATCCGCAGATCCGCAACTTTCTCGTCTTTTCGCTGCTGGCCCATCTGGTCTTTATCGGCCTGCTCAGCGTGGTGCAGTTGCCTGCCCGGCTACCTTCCGATCGGCCGCTCCAGGTCCGGATTGTCGATCAACGGATTCCGACGCGGGTATCGCCCCCGCGTGATCGTAGGATGCTTGGGGAGTCTACAACGCGCGCACATCGGCCTGCAAACAAGGCGGGCCCGCCAAGAACACCGGACAGTTCAGGCATCCCACACCTCGCATCGGCTGCCCGTCCTAAAGCGATCGCAACTCCACCGGCCGCATCGGGACCCGACGCTTCTTCTACCGATCGCACTGCGTCCATCCCTCGGACGCTGCCTCCGCTGCTGACGTTGCAGGGGCCGGCCGTTACCCCAGGCCCGAAGGCCGCTCAAGTAGAGCCGCTTGAAGGCGATGGGGTCGGTAGAACGACCCGCTCATCTAATCTCAGGGGTCAACTGGCCATGCTATGGAAAAGCCTCGATCCCGGGCAATACCCCGGCCAGGAAGCCGATATGGGGGAGGAGGGCGACACCGGTTCCTCCGATGGACCGACTGTTTCGTTGGACAGCCAGGATTCCCGATTTGCGTCCTATCTGCTTGGGGTGAAAAGGCGGATCGAGAGCGTGTGGAGATACCCTCAGGAGGCACGGGGCCTAACCGGGAATCTGATAGTCACCTTCGGGATCACCCGCGACGGCCGCTTGAGCGATCTGCAACTCACGCAGACTTCCGGTATCGCCCCACTGGACAACGAGGCGATTCGAGCGATTCGACAAGCCACCCCGTTTATTCCGTTTCCTGAGCAGATGCGCTTCGAACGGCTGAATATCCGAGCAGCTTTTTACTACCATGCACGGCGCGCAAGCTTCAGGAATTAATGCGTTTCACTGGTATCGAGCTGTATATCGATGTACTGCCGCTGTAGAGAATCGGACGCTCGCGGCGAGGTGATGGACGGGTTTGACCGCCCACAGGGTCCGTGATATAAACAAGATATGGCAAGCTGGCTGAATCAGGAAGAGGATGTCCTCTTCTTTCTTGAACGGGAGATGGCAGGCGTCTTTGCCATCAGCGAGAAGCGCCTGTTTGATGGGATCGTCCGTTTCCAGGGGAAATTACTGATCGATCCCGGCAAGGCTGTGGCTGAACTGACGGAACGACTTGCGCCCCACGGTTTTTACCCGCTGCTCCGAAGCGAGGAAGACCTGACGATCCTCCGAGTCCCCGCAACGCGTCCGTTGCGTACAGGCCCGTGGGTGAACATCGTCCTCTTGCTGGCTACCCTCACGACCACGGTGTTCGTGGGAGCCGTCAATCGCGGCGCCGATCCTTTTGCAAATCCGTGGTCGCTGACGCAGGGATTCCCTTTCGCGATTACGCTTCTTTCGATCCTTGGCGTGCATGAGCTCGGACACTACTTCACCGCTCGACGCTATGGCATCACAGTGACACTTCCCTATTTTATCCCCGCTCCCGTCGGGCTCGGGACCTTCGGAGCGTTCATCAGGATGAAGTCACCGGTGGCAGATCGCCGAGCGCTCTTCGACGTCGGCATCGCAGGACCGCTTGCAGGGCTGTGCGTGGCGTTGCCGGCCATCGTTGTGGGTCTGCGCTGGTCGGAGCTGATCACAGCAGGCTCGGCGGGACATGCCGGCATCGCGCTGGGGACGCCGATCATGTTTTCGCTCCTGCAGTGGTTGACGCTGGGACCGATACCGGAGGGAGGCGACGTGCTGTTGCACCCGGTGGCGTTCGCCGGCTGGATCGGTCTGTTCGTGACGGCGCTGAATCTGCTCCCGATCGGTCAACTGGATGGCGGCCACATCGCGTATGCGCTGGTGGGCAGGCATCACCGGAAGGTCGCGATCTTCTCCCTGCTCGTACTGATCGGCATGGGGATCGCGTACTGGCCAGGGTGGCTGTTCTGGGCGTCGCTCTCCCTGATTCTGGGGCTGAAACATCCGCCTCCCCTGAACGATGTGACCCAGTTGGATGGACGCAGAAGGTTGGTGGGTTTTGCGTCGCTGCTGCTGTTGCTGAGCGTCATCACGCCGTCCCCCTTTAATTTCTCGGAGTCGTAAGTTCCTTATGTTTAAGCATCTGCTGTACCGTCTGTACGAAGGGCGGCTGTTGCAGGAAGTTCGAGGCGGAGAGCTGCCCCGTCACATCGGTCTGATCCTCGACGGCAATCGGCGATACGCAAGAGAGCGCGGGTATTCTACCCTCCTTGAGGGACATCGGAGGGGAGCGGAGAAGTTGGAGGAGGTCCTGAACTGGTGCGAGGAGCTTGCAATCAGGATGGTGACCGTATGGATTTTCTCCACCGAAAATGTGTCCCGAAGTCAGGAAGAGGTGGACGGCCTCCTGGCGCTGATCGAGAAAAAGATGCGCGACATTGCCCGGGATCCCAAGGTACACCGGAAGCGGATGCGGATCAGGGCCATCGGCAAGATGGAACTCCTTCCCTCGTCCACGGTGAAGGCGATCCAGGAGGCAGAGGAGGCGACGCGGGACTACGACGCCTTCTGCCTGAATGTCGCCGTGGGGTATGGCGGGCGACAGGAGATCGCGGATGCCGTCGCGACCATGCTCAGGGACAAATCGGCCAGAAGGGTCCCGCTGGAGAAGATCGTCGATGAGATGTCCATCGACGAGATCGGCAAGTATCTCTATACCTACGATCTGCCCGATCCTGATCTCATCATTCGAACCAGCGGTGAGGTTCGACTGAGTGGGTTCCTGCTCTGGCAGAGCGCGTACAGTGAGTATTACTTTTGTGACGCCTACTGGCCGGTCTTCAGAAAGATCGACTTCCTCCGGGCCATTCGAAGCTTTCAACAGCGCGAGCGCCGGTTTGGAATATGAGGGAGAGAGCGGACTCCAACCGCGTGGGAGTGAGGAGGGTACCAGCATGAAGTCTATCAGACGACTGACAGCGTTCTTCGCACTATGTCTCTTCGTGCAGATGGCAGGGGCGCCGTGGGCGAGGGCCGAGGACACGAGCCTGGGGGCGGATGTGTCCGCCGGCGTGATCAGTGCCCTCGCCACCGTGATCACGCTTCCGCTCAAGCTTGTTACCTGCGCTGTGACGGTGGCGCTGGGCGGGACAGCCTATGGGCTGACCATGGGGACCAGCGAGATCATTCGGGAAGAGTTGGTGGCCGGGACCAACCAGACCTGCGGCGGGCGATTCTACGTGTCGCCTCAGCAGGTCAAGCGGCTTGCGAAAGAATCGGAAAAAGAATCAGACAAGGAGAAATAGACGGTAGTGTGTCTACCTCCCATCATCATCGTCATCAATCCATGGGGTAGCCGCGCAATGCGCTTCGGAGGCGGCAGAGCGGCTCCCCAAACCTATTGGAGGCGCCAATGAAGATGACCGTGCGGGTTGTTGTGCTTGCGCTGGTAATGTTGATGGCCCTTACCGCCCAGGCCCTTGCCGGGGAACTCGCCAGTTCCTCGCCGGGCCAGAAGGCTTTACGGGGTACGGCGAATCTCTTCCTTGGGCTGGTGATCGAATGGCCGAAGATGATCTGCTATGAGGCACGAGAGCAGGGTCCGCTTTGGGGGATCCCCGCAGGATTCCTTTCCGGTTTTGGTCTGGGACTGATGCGGATGGGCGCTGGAGCATACGAACTGGCCACGTTCCCGTTCCCGATCCCGGCTGATTATAAACCGATCTTGAGCCCACGCTATCCTTTTGAACCGGGACGGACGGTGGTGTCGCCCGCGCTCATCGCACGCCCGCAGGAGGGCCAGCCCCAGCAATAGCGCTGCTGAGCGCCCCGTGCGAACCTCGTTCGCGCAACGCTATCGCTTGATCAGTCTTAACACGGCAGAATTGATGCAGTAGCGCAGGTGGGTCGGCGGTGGACCGTCGTGGAAAACATGGCCCAGGTGCGCGTCGCACCGGCTGCACCGTACCTCGGTGCGCCGCATCATAAGACTGGTATCATCCTCGGTTTGGATTTGCTCGGGTGCTACGGGAGCCCAGAAGCTGGGCCACCCGGTACCTGAGTTGAACTTCGTCTCGGAGCCGAACAACTCATTGCCGCAGCAGACGCACTGGTAGATCCCATCTTCTTTGCAGTCGTAGTATTCACCAGAAAACGGCCTTTCAGTCCCCTTCTGCCGACAGACATAAAACTGCTCCGGCGTGAGCCGCGCCTTCCATTCCTCATCAGTCTTGTGTAGCTTATCCTGCATGTTCAACCTTCCTTGTCGCGTAATCCAGATGTCGCAGCATCTCGTCTCCCCCGCTGTGCCCTTCGGTTCTCGAGACCATCGCGTTGCGTCTATTGGCCGCATCACTATGAGTGTAGCAATTGCGGGGCAGGTTGGTATCGTGAAAAATTCTTGACACCTTCCGCCATGTGTCGGATATTGCGGCCAATTCAGCTCTAATTAGCTTAGTAGTCTCGGAGGAATAAGTGGCCAGCGTTTGCAGCCGTCTACGGCAGCTCGCTTAATCGTTATACCGCGTTAGGGTTTGCAGATCTGCGGAATGGACATATGCCAGGCCGTGACAGGTATCCGTGTGAGGCTAGCTGAGAGGCCATGACAATTCATGACAAATCTTAGCCATACGCAGATTGACCGGCTTGGAGACCGGTTGAGGGAAGGTTCTCTCACTGAGTCCGATCTAAGAATCCTCGATGAGTATCGACGGTCGTTTGAAGAAGCGTACGAAACTGTGGTCCGAACCCTGCGTGACGAACTCCACTTGGAGCCGACTGGAAGGCCGGCAAAATCTACGAGCTCGCTAATAGAGAAGCTCCGTCGCGAAAGCATCCGACTAAGCCAGGTGCAGGATATCGCCGGGTGCAGGGTAGTCGTAGCCGACATTGCGGAGCAAGAGAGGATCGTTGCGTCATTATGCGTCGTCTTCGCTGGGGCGTCTGTAATAGACCGTCGAGCCGATCCTAGCCACGGTTACCGGGCGGTCCACGTCATTGTCAAGACCTGTGGGAGATTGGTCGAGATCCAGGTCCGGACTTTGTTGCAGCACCTCTGGGCGGAGTTTTCTGAGAAGTTGTCAGACGTCGTTGATCCAATGATAAAATACGGTGGCGGTGACGACGAAACTCGGCGTTTGCTCGGAGTTGCTTCTGAATATCTGACGAGGATCGAAGGGTCAGAGCAGATGATTGCGAGACTACAGGAACAGCAGGCAAGTGATCAGCATCTACAAGCATTGCGAGAACAGACGGTTCGCCGCAAGGAGGAGCTGGCTCAAATACTTAGCGAGATGATCTCTGAAGTGGAAACCTAACGGGGTGAAAGCAATGATATTCTTAATTGAGTACGACCGGGGCAAGGGTCACATCGTCAGCTTTAGAGTCTTCGATGACTCAGAGCGGGGGAATGCTGAGAACTCACGGCTTGAGATCGAGTTAGACCTGAATCGCGCAGGAGTGGACCACGAAGTAGTCCTGCTGGAAGCAGCCAGCGAAGATGCGCTACGTCGAACGCATCGACGTTACTTTGAGGATCTCAAACAGCTCAGTGAAATCCCCCCGCGGTGATAGCCAATAGGCGGTAGTCGTCGGTGTAGATCATCCTCCTGAAATACGAAGGGCCTCAGACGCCTGAGGCCCATAAGTTCTTGGATCTGTATGGTGGTGCCGAAGCGGGGACTCGAACCCCGATGAGCATACGCCCACTGCGCCCTGAACGCAGCGCGTCTACCAATTCCGCCACTTCGGCATGGCTCGCAGCAAGCTGCTTACGCCCATTACTTGTAAAGGGTGCACCCTGAAAAGTCAACGGAAAAAGCGCAGGAAGAGCCAGCCCATGCATTACGAAGACGATCAGATGTGCTTTGT
>JAGWRQ010000110.1 GCA_028869615.1 Candidatus Methylomirabilota bacterium
CGGCGCCACAAACAGCTCCTCCATGATCCAGAAGGTGTGGCCCCACTCGTTCAGCGCCACATTCACAAAGATCATCGCAGGGCCGCCGACCGTCAGGATGAACGGCAGGGAGTGCGCTTTAGCAAACAGGGGGATTCGAGTCCTGGCCCACATGTAGGCGTTGATCCCGATGATGATGTAGATCGGGTAGCTGAGATAGAACTCGATGATGTGGCTCGGCGTAAAGTCCGTATCGCGGATCACCGTCTGGTGCCAGGTCCCGTCCTGCTCGGTAAAGAAGCTGGCGCCCCAATAGACGGCCCAGGCGAACGTCACGATCCACATCCCGAGACCCCAAAACCGCCTCAACTCCTCCTCCGGCGTGATTCGATCCAGATTCCGGTCGCGGGTCTTCCAGATGTAGCCCAAAGTGAAGGTCAGCACCGACGCCTCGATGATCAACTCGCCGATGAGCATATTCCACCAGTAAACCCGGAAGTCCTCAGAGAAGAAGTCAAGGCCTTTCGACCATGAGAAGTACTGCTGGTAAATCCGAATCAGGATGTAGAAGATGCTGATAGCTACCTGGCATTTAAAGAAGGTGCCCCAGCCAAACATCTGTTCGGCCGACTCAGCACGCTTAGCAGGTGCGGCTTCTGTCCTGTACTGTGCCATTCGATTCTTCCTCCTTACACTCTGATCAATTTACATACATAGACTGTACTACTCTCGAGACCGCTTATCTTCCTACGTTCTGTTGACGCTGATTCTCACCTCCTTTGTCGCCACTGACGTAACCGGGTTAGGTTTGAGGTCGTTGTTGATCCGGGAAAATCGCTCTTCGGAAACTCCGTTTTAAGAGACCTTTAGCATATGCCGCCATCGGAACCCCTGTCAAGACCTTTTTACCGCCCGAACCCAGTTCCAACTTCAACCCCGTTCACACCTGCCCACTGGACAATTTGTAATTTAAACTACGCAAGGATGATGCCAAACGTGGTTACAATCCGAACCCATTCTGCTCCCACCTGTGAAATCAAGCAGTTCAAACGATGACTTAGAGGGAGACCCAGCCAGTCGCTAGAGAATTCATAGTTAATTTTTGGGTAATTTTAACTAGTACGTCCCACGCTGCAACACCTGTCCACCGACACCTGTCTCAGGCTGAGTCAATCTGCGTCTGCCGTTTCAGCCCGAACTGCTCCAGCTTGCGGTACAGCGTACTGCGGGAGATGCCGAGCTGCGCGGCCGCCTGCGAGAGGTTGCCCGCGCACTGCTGGACGATCTGGCAGATGAGCTGCCGTTCGGTCTGGGCCAGCCACCCGCCGGGCGCCGGGCGCTCCGCTTCCCCGCGCGTGGTGCGGATCACCGCCGGAAAGTCCTCCCAGCGAATCTCCGGCCGCGGCAAGAGGACCCCGACCTGCTGCAAGACATTGCGCAGCTCCCGGACATTGCCGGGCCACGGATACGGGGTGAGCGCCAGGGCGCGCAGCGCCTCCTCGGTAAAGCGCAAGTCCGGGCAGTGCAGCGCGGCGGCCACGTCGGTCAGAAACGAGGCGGCCAGCAAGGGGATATCCTCCCGCCGCTCCCGCAAGGGGGGCAGGTGGATCGAGATGACATTGAGGCGGTAGTACAAGTCCTCCCGAAACAGCCCCTTGGCGACCTCTTTGAGCAGGTCTTTATTGGTGGCGGCAATGATGCGGACATCGAGCGGGACCGGCTGGCCGCTGCCGAGCCGGGTCAACTCCTGCTGCTCCAGCACGCGCAGGAGCGCCACCTGCGTGCTGGGGGCGCACTCGCTGACCTCATCGAGGAAGATCGTGCCGCCCTGGGCCTCTTCGAACCGGCCCGGCCGGCCGCCTTTGCGCGCCCCGGTGAAGGTGCCCTCTTCGTAGCCGAACAGCTCGGACTCGATCAGCTCCCGGGGGATGGCGCCGCAGTTGACCGCGATGAACGGCTGGAGCGCGCGGGGGGAGCTGGCGTGGATGGCGTGGGCGAGCATCTCTTTGCCGGTCCCCGACTCCCCCGCGATCAGGACGGAGAGGGTGTTGCCGGCGGCGATCAGGCCGATCTTGGTGGCGTTGCGGAAGGCGGCGGAGGCGCCCACCAGATCGGCAAAGGTGTACTTGGCCCCGACGACGACCGCCTTGGGCTTGCGGGCGGGGGGCGGGTCGAGGCGGGGGGCGGCGGGGAAGAGCAGCGCGGCGGCGGGCGGGCCGGCGCGCAGCGCCACGCCCCACGCGGTGAGTAGCCGACCGCTGTGTCGACCGTAGACCTTGACCTCCTGCGGGATCGGCGACCCACGCGTCAGGAGGACGCGGCCGATCTCGGGTAGGTCCGGGTAGGCGGCCACGGACGGCGCAGCCGGGTCGAGCTGCAGCAGGTGGGCGGCGGCCCGGTTGCACAGCAGCACCTGCCCCTGGGCGTCCAGCACCAGCAGGCCGTCGCTCAGGTAATCGGCAACCACGCCGAGCGGCCCGAAGAGCCCCTCGGCGAGGACCTTTGGGCGCACGGGCGGCGCGAGGAGCGAGCCCGCCAGCAGTTCAATCACCAGATCGCTTTTGACGTGCGTGCGACAGAGCAGGACGTGGCCCTGAGCCTGTTCGCTCGCGGAGAGCACGTGCGCCGGCGGCTCGACCAGGGAGACCTGGCCGCTACGGACCCGAGCTTTGCACCCGCCGCACTCCCCATCCGCACAGCGGTAGTCCACCAGGCGCAAGCCCTGCCGCAGGGCGTACTGCAGGATCGGCTCGGTCGCCTCACACTCGATGGTGATGCCCAGCGGTTCAAATCGGACCTTGCGCTTGCGCGTCATCCTCGATGTCCTCAATTGTGCGGGGCGGTCACCCGCGCCTCGTCGGCGGGGGTCGGTGTCGTGTGTTCTCCCGCCACTCGTAGCAACTCTTGTTCCAGGCCGAGGGGCGGGGCAGGCGCTCACACATCCTCGGTCTTCGTCGATTTCCGGCCCTGGCGGACACTATTACGATTCTTAGAAGCTGTGGTTGCACTAGCAGCCGTCCCTGGCGCAAACACCGATTCGTCCGGCCATTGCACGGGGATCTTGAACCCGATATATTTCTCGATCGCGTCAAGCGACAGCACATATTCCTCGTCAGCCAAGCTGATCGCCTTACCGGCCGCCCCGGCCCGCGCCGTTCGTCCGATCCGGTGGACGTAATCTTCCGGATCCTGGGGGAGGTCGTAGTTGATCACATGACTGACCGCCTCGACATGCAGCCCGCGCGATGCAACGTCGGTCGCCACCAGGATCGGCAGCGTGCCCGCTTTAAACTTGGCAATAATCCGAAGGCGCTTGCGCTGATCGATACTCCCGCTGATCATATCGGCCCGGAAGCCGCACCGGACCAGTTTATCGGTGAGCCGCTCGGCGCCCTGCCTGGTATTCGAAAAGATGAGGATCCGTTGCCATGCCTCGCGCTGGAGCAGCCAGCGCAGCAGCCGAAACTTCTCTTGCTTCTCGACGTGAAAGAGCAGGTGTTCAACCTTGTCCACCGTGACCTGCTCGGGAGAAATGGCGACCTTGATCGGGTTATTCATAAATTCATACGACAGTTCCATCTCTCGGAAGGAGAGCGTCGCCGAGAAGAGGAATGACTGGCGCTTATGGTAGGGGGGAAGTCGTCTCAGCAGAAAGCGAAGGTCTTTGATGAATCCCATATCGAACATCCGGTCGGCCTCGTCCACAACCAGGACCTCGACTTGAGAGAGTTCGTAGACCCCCTGTTTGAAGTAATCGATGAGCCGCCCGGGTGTCCCGATGAGGATGTCTACGTTCTGTTGGAGCGCGTCCCGCTGTTTTTGATAGTCCACTCCTCCATAGACGGCGAGCCGCGTCAGGCCGGTGAATCCACCCAGCAGTTCCGCATCCCACAAGATTTGCACGGCCAGCTCACGTGTGGGGGCCAGGACCAGGGCGCGGGGGGCGCCAGGAAGCGTGGGACGCCTTGAGCGGAGCAGTCTGACGAAGAGGGGGATCAGGAAGGCGGCCGTCTTGCCGCTGCCGGTCTGGGCTTGCCCGGCGATATCTTTCCCCGCCAGGGTGAGCGGCAGTGTCTCGGCCTGGATCGGCGTGCACTGAGTGAAGCCGGCTGTCTCTATCCCCTTACGAATCGACTCGGGAAGCGAGAAGGCGTCGAAGGTCGTCATACGCAGTTGTCGGACAGGACGGTCTCAGCAAGTCGTCCCGCAGGGCGCGCACCGGTCAGTCGATTATGTCTTGTAGGCGTATGCATACTCAGAATTATTATGCCTCTCATCATTGGGATTGACAAGGTAAATCCGTTGTGATAAAAATGCTCGGTTTTTCCGAGAGCGGCCAAATGAACGTGTGATGGCGACGGATTGGACTACAACCGAAGTCATTCGGTTGCCCAGCGGCAAAGATACTTGGTGGTCCGGAAGACCTTGTCGAAGGGCAGTTTCAGAAGCCCGCCCGTTGAGTCCCCCCTCGATGGCCCGCCATCCGGGAAGCGTTGCTTAGAGCAGAAGTTCGTCCTAACCTTTTAACTTTCTACGGAGGTAACAGTGAAGCTGAGAAACGTGGTAACAGGAGCGCTCGTCTTAACCTTGGTTTTCCTTGCCGGCTGCGGAGGAGGGGGAGGGGAAGGAAAAGGGAACCCCTTAGGCGTGGCAGCACAGTTCATGGATCTGTACTATCACAAAGGGAACGTCCAGGAGGCGAAGGCGTTGGCGACACCTGAGACGGCCGAGAAGATCCAGGCTCCTGCAGAGGCTGCCGGAGAGCAGGAGATCTCGTACAACCTGAAAGAACAGAGCAGAGAGGGAAAACATTCGTACGCCCTGTATCAGATGACTATCAAGAGAAAAGAGGGTGAGCCCATTTATAAAACGGTCTCCCTCTTCGTCGATCTGGTCGATGGAGCCTGGAAGATTACCCTGTTTGATGAGAAGACCATGAGTGGACCACATCAGGAAACATCGAAGGGCTAGTTTAGCCTTGACGTGACAGCTTTTGACCTGTTCGGTATCCGGTTCGCAGACCAGTCAATCGCGGCGACGGAGTTCGCCGAATCAATTATCCCGCTGACCCATCCGGGATTCATAACTCCTGCCGAAGGGCTCCTTTCGGTAGGAGCTATTGCTTTTGAGGTGCGCCTACTCGGTTCACACCATATGAGAAGCCGTCATCGATGAAGAAAACCAGCCTGCTCGCGGTCATTGTGAGCGGAACTATCGCCCTTGTTTTTGCTGTGGGCTGGGTTTCGCTGGATGGATGGCGAGAACTGCTCACCTATTACACGGACGAAGGGGCTGTAGCCCGGTACATCAAAACCTTCGGCCCGTATGGACCTCTCATCTTCATCGGGCTCCAGATCCTCCAGGTAGTGGCGGCGCCGATCCCTGGTGAGGCGACAGGCATCATTGGCGGATATCTCTTCGGGACCTTCGGAGGCTTCCTCTACTCCACTATTGGCCTGACCATCGGCTCTTGTCTCGCCTTCGGCTTGGGCCGATGGCTGGGACATCATTTTATCCGCCGCATCATCACACCGGAGACGTACTATAAGTTTTACTTTATTACACGGTCTCAGGGGAAGCTGGTCACCTTCCTGCTCTTTCTCTTCCCCGGCTTCCCGAAGGACTTCCTGTGCTACATCCTCGGCGCTAGTCCGCTGCCGTTTCGCACCTTCTTTTTGCTGAGCACTGTGGGCCGCATCCCTGGCACCTGGCTCCTCTCCATGCAGGGAAGGGAAATTCGTACCGCCCACTATGGCACCTTTTTAGCCCTACTCTTCTTGGCGGTGGCAGGGCTCGCGGCACTCTACATATACCGAGACCGGGTTTTCAGGTGGATGAAGCTCCGTCAGCTGCAGAAAGAGCGCCGGCAGAGAGGTGCGGCGAGAGGCTCGGGGCTCGGATGAACTTAGCCGACCCGTTTTTGCAAAGGCATGTGCAGTGTGCTAGTGTGTCGTGTGACACCGCAGAAGCCAGGGCAAGTCAGGCTGACCGGCGCATCCATTAGCTGAACTACTTCAAACGAGGCATCGTGGGGAAGGTTCTGCTCGTAGGCATTGGGGGGTTTCTCGGTTCGGTCGCCCGCTACCTGGTCAGTGGGTACATTCAGGATCGGACGGGCGAAATATTCCCCTTTGGCACCCTGGCAGTCAACGTAATCGGCTGCTTCGTAATCGGAGGCCTTTCCGAGCTGGCAGAAGCGCGCGGCTTCCTGTCACCGGAGGCGCGCGCGTTGGTGGTGATCGGTGTACTGGGCGGGTTCACGACCTTCTCGACCTTCGGCAACGAGACGGTCAACCTGCTGCGTGACGGCGAGTGGGCGTTCGCCGCCATAAATCTGCTGACCCATGCGGTGTTGGCGATCGGGGCGGTCTGGGTCGGTCGGACGACGGCGCACACCGTCTGGAGGTGAGGTGATGATGCTCCCTCAGGAAGGCTACCTGCTCCGGATCTTCATTGGCGAAAGCGACCGTCACTCCGGGAAGCCGTTGTACGAGTGGGTCGTACTCAAGGCGCGCGAACAGGGGCTGGCCGGCGCGACAGTGCTTCGAGGGCTGATGGGATACGGCGCGCACAGCCGACTTCATACGTTCAAGATCGAACGGCTGTCGCTCGATCTGCCGGTTGTCGTGGAGATTGTCGACAGCCGCGAGAAGCTCGATGCATTTCTCGATCTGATCGATGACGACATCACGGAGGGCCTGGCCACGATTGAGAAGGTACACGTTCGCCTGTACCGAAGCAGGAAGGCCGAGTAGTCCTCTTTAGGCCTGGCGCCACCCGCCTGCCATACCTGCCGACCCGTTTTTGCATTGGTATGTGCAGTGTGCTAGTGTTTCGTGTGGTCAAGCACGCATTGAGGGTGCAGTATGAGCGAAGGATCGAAGCTCACCATCGAGGTGATCTGTCCGTGCTGCCAAGCGAAGCTCACCGTTGACCCTGAGCTTGGCGCAGTGTTACATCACGAGCCGCCGCCGAAGGCAGAGATCGTTACGGATCTGAAGACTGCCGTCGAGGAGCTGAAGGGTGAGGCGGGCCGGCGGGAGGC
>JAGWRQ010000111.1 GCA_028869615.1 Candidatus Methylomirabilota bacterium
CCGGCTGCCTTGTGCAACATCGCCTGCAGGTCGGCCGCGGCCAGCGTCAGTTTCTCCCCTGACAACAGTCGCTGTTGCAGTTGCTGAAATAGCGCTTCAGCCTCTGCAAACTTCTTCTCGTACCGTCGCTTGCCCTCCACAACCAGTTGAAAGCGTTCAAGGGCCTGGAGCTTTTCCTGGTATCCGCTTCGAATCCGTATCTGGCTTGAAATCGCCGGAACGATGGCGTAATTGATGGTGAGGAACGCGACCAGAACAGCGCCACCAGCCACGAGAAACTTGCGCTCACGGGAGGAGATGGTCACGGCCGCTTCTCTTTCCCGGCTTCGAGCAGCGCCTTGATCTGAAATTCCTGCCCCTCAGCGCCACGCTGGGCCACCGGCGAGGTAAACTGAGCGTTTTCGAAGACGGGCGACTGCTCCAGAATCGAGATCAAATCAGAAGCAGAACCGGTAATCGTGCCGCCAATCCGGACTTCCCGTTTCTCGACCGAGAAGATTGTGAGAGTCACACCCTTCGGCAAGATCTGGACCAGTTCGCGCAGCACATCCAGCTTCCTGACCTCTCCCCGGTCGATCTTATCCAAGGCGGCAATCTTGCCGCTCAGCGACGCCACCTCGCCCTTAAGCTGCTCCACTTTGGCAGCCTCGGCCTGCATCTGATTGAGCTTGACTGTAAGCCTGGCGAGAACTCGGCGCTCTCGAACTGCGCCGTTTACCAGATAGGCGAGCCCCAGCGCCACAATGAGCGCCACCAACCGAAACGTCATCGCCAGGCTGGGGTCGCTGCGAGGAGGGGCCAGCTCTTTGGGCAGCAGGTCGATGCCAAGCGGGAGTGGGACGAGACCGTTGAGCGCGAGCCCCACAGCCGTGCCGAGGGAATGAGCCACCTGCGGCGCCACGCCCTGCGCCTTGATCCGCTGGAAGGGCTGGAAGAACTCCACCGCCAAACCGGTCCGTTCGGCCATATGGTGGAGCAGGTCTCCTCTGCCCGCGCCCGACCCCGAAAGGGTAATCCGTCCGGCTTGCGCCCCACCATTGGCTTCGAGGTGAGCAAGCAGACCGGTGAGATCCGGCAGCAGCGCATCGAGCGGCGCAACCTGGCTTATGGGGAGATATCGAGCGTATCGAAAGACGCCAGCCTTGGCCACCCCCAACTCGGCCTCTCCGTTCCGCAGATCAACCAGGGCCGTCAGGGTTTCCCCGTCTCGGCTACCGTTGTAAGAAAGCGCGTTGAACGAGGCGCACGTGGAGACACCAAGGGCGGTCGGTTTGATCCCCGCCTCATCCAGGAAGGCCAGGTACCGACCGATCTCCTCCTTTCTGGCGGCGACTAACAGGACAGTGACCTTTTCGGCGCCGCGCTCAAGTACCTGAAAGTCGTATTGGGCCTCCTCGTGGGGGAACGGGATGTGCCGCTCGATCTCGTACTCCAGGATCCCCTTCAGTTCCTCTTCGCCCACCGCCGGCATGCTCACCGAGCGCATGGTCACAAGGCGCCGCGGCAGGCCGACCGTCACGAACGTCGGACGTTTGGGCAGCCGGGTCAAAAGCTGGGCTAACTTTTCCTTGAGGACTTCCGGCTTGTCCTGCTCTTCGGCCGACAGTTCTTCGATGCCCCAATCGAGAAGCTGGATCCGCCCAAGCAGCTTGCTTAACAAGGCATGGCAGAGCTGGCCGCCTCGGAGGTCAATGCCCAGGCTGACCTTTGGTCCAGGAATCAGCTCATCGAGCCGCATCATGTCCCCTGCCTTGGGTCAAGGCTCCACAGCCGCACCGACAGCTTCGGTCGGCCAGGCGTCCCATCGTTTCGCAGGATGGCGGCCACGCGAACCGTAAGCCGTGATCCCGCCATCCGCGCAGCCGACTGTACGGCGAAACTTTTCGACCTCACTTCAGTCATCTGATTGAGACTGGCGAGAATCTGCTGCTGGCTCGCTGGGCCTGACTGACCTCCAGGCACTATCGTGAACCCCTGGCGACCGCCCCCTGAGATGGAGATGAAGAGGCTGGTGATCTCCTCCCGGTTCTTAAACGGGGTCACCATGCGCCGATCGAGGACGGCCTTGACCTCGGCCGCCGTTAGCCCCAACGCCATCAAGATCTCGGGACTCGCGGTATTAACATTCACCTTGCCGGAGCTCTGGATTGACAGGTGCCGTGCAACTCCAAGATATTCGCCGGGCTGAAGCTGCCGCTCCCAGGGCCGTTGCGCCTCTAACGCAGCCCGTCGCTGCGGAGTGCCGACGTTGCCGTACAGGATCTCCGGCGTCATCCCTTTGACCAGCAGCAATTCGTCAATCGATTCAAAGTCCGCGTTTTTCGCCCGATAGGGGGTTGGGAGCGAGAGATAATAGTCATCCTCGGCGCCATTCAGTCGATGAAGCGTGTCAGCGTCGCGCCAGTCCTGGATCGAATCGACGATAGTGGAAACCAGCTTTTCATCCGTGACGCCGGAGTTGGAGAACAATCGACGGAGCATCGCATCGTATTGCGGCGTGAGCTGTCCGTTGAGGGGAAACTTACTCTCCTCGTCAGTGACGGCGACCCAGTAGCGCCCACCGCCCAAGGCCACATTTTCATACGCGGCGGGATTGGTGTGCCAGCGCTCGTCCAAAGCGTCATAGAATGTCGAGTCGGGCGGAACGTTGCGGTCGGCGTTAATGATCTCCGCCGCCGCCCTGTACACGCCGGCCTCCGCCAGGTAGTAGGCCTCCGCCTCCTGCCTGAAGTTGGACGCCGCCGCCAGCTCCGTCCGCATGGAAAAGGTGAAAGCTGTAAAGACCACGCTCAGGAACGCCAGAACCCAGAGCACAACTACAAGCGCCAATCCGCGCTCCCCATCCCTTTTCATAGCGTCCGTCCCACCTGCACCGGAAAGACCAACGGCGGCAAGGTCAACTCGCGGACGCCTTGCGCCCGCTCCTGTCGCATTGTGAGGGTGATCTCCACGGCCAATGGGAGGCGATCAGAACCTTTCAGGGCGCGCTGACCCACAGTGGAAACGGATCCGCTGGAAGCCGCCTGAAACGATTCATCCCGGGAAGGGTCCCAGACATCACGCCATGCGGGCGGAAGTTTATCCTCCGGTTTTCCCTCCGGCACCAGATATCGAAAGCGCGCCTCTGATACCCGCTCATCCAGCGATTTGGCCAGACTTTCGACTGAACCGGACGCCTGAGTCACAAGTGGGTAGCTTACCGTGGCTGTCAGCCCGCGATCCGACTCGATAGCGTAAGTCACGATCCTGACCATGTGACTGAACGGCTCGGCCCCGTAACTCTGGGGGAGGGTGGCAAACTCAAGGGAGTCAGACCTGCCATGAAACACGACCACGTCCTTGTCCTGGTCTTTCACCCGCAGCGGGTAGATCATCGTCAAGTCGCGCGTGAGACTCTCCATCAAGGTCCGCGTTCGCTGATTCTCTTCGGCCCGCGCCTCGCCGCGCTCCCACGACCTGGTTCCAATCCGGATCGCGCCCAGCACCGCAACAAAGATGAGGACAAGGATCGTCATGGAGATCAGGAGCTCGAGCAAGGTAAACCCCAAAGGTGATCCCGGGTCATGAGTCGTGGGTCGTGGGTCCAGGATCCACGATCGAAGACCTGCGCTCGCCTTTCTTCTGTCCGCAGCCATGTCCGCCCTACTGGACCGCACGCGTCTGACCCAGCTTCTTTTCATCTACTGCCATTCTCAACGAGTACAGATCGAGCGACTTCTCACCGCGGCGGCCAGGCCAGGTAACGCGGACTCGCACCTGATAGAGCTGGGCGGGTAGCGCTTCATCCTGAGGAAGCGCCTGCAACTCGGACGTCCAACGAAGCCCTGCGCGAGACTCCCCCTGTTCTGCCGACCCCTTGAGGGAAGTGGTCCCTGCGATTTCAGCCATCTTCTGATGAGCCAGCAGGACCGCCTGGGTGTAATCCTCCGACGTCTTGACCGAGCGAACCCCTGTCGCCAGTAGTTCCATGGCCAAGGCGAAACCGATACCAAGGATAACCAACGCAATCATGACCTCCAACAAGGTGAAGCCGTGCGGGGTGCGGAGCCCCTCGAACTGCGTACTGCGCACACCACATCCCCTCTCGCTCCGCTCGACCAACAAGTGATTGGGGGGGATTTCGCACCTTACGCAATTCTTACACATTTTCTGCGGCGCTGACGCGGACAAATCCCATCGAGGGGTCCACGACGATTCGATACCCTCTCCCCTTCTCGTCTGACAGCCACACCTCTCCCCCTGTAGAACTGCCCTGCGGGAAGAAGGCGATGGCGGCCCGCTCATCCTCGCGAAGCGGGCCTGTATCGAGGATAACCGACTTGAAGGTGACGCCGCCCGGAAGTGAGCGCACTCGAGCCTGCCGCCACCGAACCTCCCATGGCTGCTCGGGATGCTCGGCCGTCTCTACTTGCTCGATACCACCCAGCCGACTGATAATCCATTCGGGTCCGCGCAGCCAGTACGCATTGGCCCGTCGGTCCAACACAACCTCGACAATGCCTTGATGGCTGATCGCCTGTGTTCGAGCAAAGCGACAGACAGTCGCCACATCCTTCGCAGCCGCTTTCAACTGAACCTGACCGAACGAACGTCCGAAAGCGGGCGCGATAAGGGCTGCCGTCAGGGCGAGAATGAACAGCACGACGGTGAGCTCGAGGAGGGTAAACCCGGCCTTCCTACTCAACCCTCTCCCCTGCCCCTACCCGTTTGATGCCCTGCCAACTCACGACATCCTGATTTTCCCCATCGCCTCCCGCGACGCCGTCGCCGCCATAGGAGATGATGTCGTAATCGCCATGGTCGCCCGGAGACTTATAGAGATAGGGATGGCCCCAGGAATCCAACGGAACCTCCTGCTTCTTGAGGTATGGACCGTCCCAGTTAGGGATGTTGCCGGGATTAATAAGCAGCACCTTCAGCCCTTCCTCGCTGGTCGGATACCGGCCGATGTCGAGCCGAAAGTTGTCCAGCGCCGCGCCGAATAGCTCGATCTGGGCCTGAGCCGCCGCCTGCTTGCCCTTGCCGACCCTGCCGAAGAGCTTCGGACCAACGAGGGCAGCCAGCAGCCCAATGATGATAATGACGACCAGCAGCTCGATGAGGGTGAATCCGGCCTGATGACGGCGCAAGATTCGTACCCTCACTTCTTGCCATCCCTGGATATCTTCAACTCGTTGAATTCCCACACTCAACCCCTTTTTGGTGATCCCACAATCCATCTGTGCTCCACATTCGCACCCCGTACACCGTGCCTACACCGGAAGCTCATTGATACTGAAGATGGCGAGCAGCATCGACAGGACGATGAACCCGACAATGAGCCCAAGCGAGAGGATCAGGACCGGCTCCAGCAGTGAGGTCAGACGCTTGACCGTCCGCCGTACGCGCTCATCGTACGTGTCGGCCACCCTGATCAGCATCTCTTCGAGCTTTCCGGTCTCCTCCCCCACCCTGGCCATATGAATGGAAAAAGAGGGGAAGGCGGCGGTAGCCCGCAGCGGGCCGCTGATCCCTTCACCCCGCTTCACCCCCTCCTGTAACCTGGACATGGCGCCGGCAATTACCCGGTTGGTAACCGTCTCTTTGACGATAGACACGGCGTTCAGGACCGGAACCCCGCTTTGGAGAAGGGTCCCGAACGTCCGAGCAAAACGGGAGACCTCGATTTCCCGAATAAGGCCGCCGAAGAGCGGCAGCGCCAGCTTCCACTCATCCCACCGTACTCGTCCTTGCTCAGTTTGCAGATACGCTCGCAGCGCAATCCAGCCCACTATAATGAGCCCAATAAAAACCCACCAATAGCCGGTGGTGAACGCGCTGATCGCTAATAGAATCCTGGTCGGCAGCGGCATGAGTTGCTTGGTATCGGCAAAGATCTGAGCAAACCGTGGAATCACGAAATTCATCATGACTACCACCGCGCCGCCACCGACAAGGAGCAATAGTACCGGGTAAATCAGGGCCGACGTGACCTCGTCTCGGACCGCCTTCGACCGCTCCAGGAATCCGGCCAGCCGCGCAAGAATTACCTCTAACACGCCGCTCGCTTCCCCCGCCTTGACCATGTTGACGTAAAGCCTCGAAAAGAGTCGCGGATGTTTTGCTAAACTGTCGGCGAACGAACTGCCCGTCTGGATGTCGGTCAGGATGCCGCGGAGAATCAACCGGAACCGCTGGTTGTCAGTCAGATCCAGCAGGATCGCCAGGCTCCGATCCAACTCCATCCCGGCCTCGAGCAATGTCGCAAGCTGTTGCGTGAAGGCCAGAACATCCTGGGCGGACGGCCCCCTGGCAAACGTAGTCTGGAGCCGAACAATACTCGGTCCGACTTCCGTTGCGCTACCGGGCTGTCCGACCTTGATCGGATAGTAGCCGTTGGCCCGGAGCCAAGCCACGACCGCCCGCTCATCGGCAGCCTCCATGCTGCCCTGGACGATTTTGGCGGTGCGATCAGTGGCGGTGTATTGAAACGTGCCCATACGCAGTTTTTATCTTTATTGACACCGAATTGCACGCGCAGGTTTAGGACTATAGCAGCTACCGACGTACTGTCAACAGAAATCAGGCCCTATGAGGAGGCGGAGGGACTCAGCCTGCGCGCGATTTGTGATGCCGTTCCGCCCATCACAGGGTATATGACCTGGACGCGCAAGTGATCCCAAGCGCCTATCGGATCCTGAGCGCTATGCCTCTCCGTACTTGGCCTTGAGCTCAGCCACCACATTGGCATCCGCCAGCGTTGTGGTATCGCCCAACGCGCGGCCTTCGGCGATGTCACGAAGCAGGCGACGCATGATCTTGCCGCTTCGGGTCTTGGGCAGCTCGGCCGTGAAGATCAGGTCGTCCGGCCTGGCGAAGGCGCCGATCTTCTTGACGACATGCGCCTTGATCTCTGCCTGGAGCTCCGGAGTGGGCCTGACGCCGTCCCGAATCGTCACGAAG